>NZ_JBQQCE010000035.1:0-36112 GCF_052245645.1 Streptomyces sp. KR55
GCGGAGTACCCCATGACCGCATGCGCACTGGATCCCGGCACGGTGCTCGCCCTGGTCACCGACGGCCTGGTCGAGGCCGCCGATCTGCCCCTGGACGAGGGCCTGCATCGGACGCGCACCGCGCTCGCCGCGGCCGATCCCGCGGACCCGGGGAGGATGGCCGACGAACTCCTCGGCGACATCGGCCGCCGTGAGGACGACGTGGCGCTGTTGCTGCTGCGCTACGACGGCATGAAGACCCGGCCGATACGGGCCGGCTGGGCGGTGTGGCGGCTGCCCGATGCCGTGATGCACGCCCGCCGTTTCACCTCGCGCACGCTGCGTCGGTGGAAGATCCGGGAAGGAGCCGATGCGGTGCTGCTGGTCGTGTCCGAACTCGTCACCAACGCCCTGGTGCACACCGCGGGCCCGGTCCACCTCAACCTGATGCTCCGCGGGGACCGGGTGCGCGTCAGCGTCAGCGATGCCTCGCCGCGTGCGCCCGCCAAGCCGGTGATCGTGGACTGGGAGGCGACCGGTGGCCGAGGCCTGCTGCTGGTCGAAGCGATGTCGGAGTCCTTCGGCTCGGTGCCGGTGGCCGGCGGCAAGCAGGTGTGGAGCGAGATCGCCGTGCCCCGGAGGGCGCCGGCCCCCTCGGACCCGGACCTCCGGACGGAACTAGGGGGTCCGCCATGATCACCCGTATGCGGAGTGCCGTCGCGGCGCTCGTCGCGGGACTCATCACGATGCCCCTGGCCGCCTGCGGAGGACGAGGTGAGGCGGGCACGGACAGTTTCAGCGTCGGCCTGCTGCTCCCGAGCCGAGCGGTCCCCCGCTGGGAGCACTCCGACAAGCCGCTGATCGAGCAGCGGGTGAAGCAGCTGTGTCCCCGCTGCGCCATGGAGTACGCCAACGCCGAGAGCGACGCGACAAGGCAGCGGCAACAGATGATGTCCATGATCACCAAGGGGGTCAGGGTCATGATCCTCGATGCCGCCGACACCAGAGCGCTCCGCTCCTCGATCCAGGAGGCACACGAGGCGGGCGTCCCGGTCATCGCCTACGACCGGCTCGCCGAGGGCCCGATCTCGGGCTATGTCAGTTTCGACGGTGCACAGGTCGGCAGGCTCCAGGGCGAGGCGCTCCTGACGGCCATGGGCGACAGGGCGGACGGCAGGACCGTCGTCATGATGAACGGTGATCCGACCAGCCCCAATGCGGCGTGGTTCAGGAGGGGCGCACTGTCCGTACTCAAGGGCACCGTCAAGATCGGCAGGTCGTACGACACGGTGGACTGGAGCACCGAGAACGCCCACGCCAACATGGCCGCAGCCATCGCGGCTCTGGGCCCGGACCGGATCGGCGGCGTCCTGGCGGCCAACGACGCGATAGCCGCAGGCGCCATCGCCGCTCTCAAGAAGGCCGGTGTCAGGGACCTTCCTCCCGTCACCGGTCAGGACGCTGACCTCGACGCCGTGCAACGCATCGTCAAGGGCGAGCAGTACATGACGGTGTACAAGCCCTTCAGGGCGGAAGCCGCCGCAGCCGCCGCCATGGCCGTCGCCCTGGGGCGCGGTGAGGAACTTCGCGAAGTCGCCACGACGACGACCGACAGCCCGACCAAGAAGCACATTCCGTCCGTCCTGCTCACCCCGAGCGCCGTCACGGTCGGCAACATCAAGCAGACACTCGTCAAGGACGGCGTGTACACCATCGACCAGATCTGCACTCGCGAACTCCGGCCCGCCTGCGAGAGGGCCGGACTCGCCCCGTAGATCAGCAACGGGAAGCCGACCACTCCATCGGCGGGGGTTGTGCACTGCTGTCGTACGACGGTGTACGAGTGTGTTCTGGCGTGCTTGAGTGAGTACCCGGTGGCGGGAGACTCCCTTCAGGGAACGCTGGTTCGCCTGTCGAATGCGTGACCTTTTCGGGTGTTGGTCGTTGGGCGGGGTGGCGGACTGCGTTGTTCCTGGCAGGGAGGGTGATAGGGGTGGGGGTGCTGCGGGAGGTGGCGGCGCCGTTCGTGGTGCCCGGCCCGTCCGGGGTGGCGGTCCGTGACCGGCTCAAGCACCTGACCGCCGACGACGAGCAGGTGCTCCGCTTGGTCGGCGACCACCTCGGCTCGCTCGCCTCCCGCGATCTGAAGGCACGCTGCACGGCCGGGCTGGATCACGACGGCGATGCGTGGGCGGAGCGGAAGAGGGTGTTGACCGGGCAGTCCTCCTCGCGGTGGGCGGGGTCGATCACGAAGGCCACGCACGACCAGTGGGGTCTGGCCCGGCGGGCCCAGCTCGCACATGTGCAGAGTCTGGAGGCGGGGGTGCGCACGGTCGCCCACCGGCTCTCCCTGCCGGTGGGGGAGAAGGGCGGCGGGCACGCGCCGGGCGGCTACCGGCGGGAGTGGCATGCCAAGTCGCGCCGCCTGCGCGTCCTTCAGGACCGGCTCGAAGCGGTACAGGCCGACTGGCAGGCCGGTATCGTGCACGTGGTGCGCGGCGGGAAACAGCTGCTGACCACGCGCCATCACCTTCGGGCGGCCGGTCTCAGCGAGGCCGCGTGGCGTGCCCGCTGGCAGGCCGGGCGCCGGTTTGTGCAGGCCGACGGGGAATCGGGGAAGCGGTACGGCAACGAGACCATCCGTGTGACCCCCGACGGTGAGGTGAGCATCAAGCTCCCCGCCCCGCTGGCGTATCTGGCGAACGCCCCGCACGGCCGGTACGTCCTCGCCGCGCGGGTGGCGTTCGCGCACCGGGGCGAGCAATGGGCCGACCGCGTCGCCACCAACCGGGCCGTGGCCTACCGCATCCACGAAGACCCGGTGCGCGGGCGCTGGTACCTCACCGCCTCCTGGACCATCCCCCCGGCCCTGGCCGTGCCCCTCTCGGCGGCCCGCGCGCACGGGATGATCGGGGTCGACACCAACGCCGACCACCTCGCCGCCTGGCGCCTCGACCAGCACGGCAACCCCATCGGCGCGCCGCTGCGGTTCGGCTACGACCTGTCCGGCACCGCCTCCCACCGCGACGCCCAGGTCCGCCACGCCCTCATCCGCCTGCTGCACTTCGCCAGGCGCCACGGCCTCGCCATCGCCATCGAGGACCTGGACTTCGGCGCGGAGAAGACCCGCGAGAAGCACGGACGGCGCAAGCGGTTCCGCAAGCTGATCTCCGGTATGCCCGTGGCGAAGCTGCGCTCCCGGCTGGCGGCGATGGCCGCCGAACTCGGCGTCCCCCTCATCGCCGTCGACCCGGCCTACACCAGCAGGTGGGGCGCCCAGCACTGGCAGAAGCCCCTGACCAGCAAGAACAGGAATACCACACGTCACGAGGCGGCAAGCATCGCCATCGGACGACGCGCCCTCGGACACCCGATCCGGCGACGGACGGCACCGCCCCACGACGACCAGAGCGATCGTCGTGGGCATCGGACCGCCCAGGCCGGACCGGGTGCCCCGGGGCGTGAGGGAACCCGCCCCCGCATCCCCGGACCACGCACACGATGCGTGCCGCCCGGATGCGGAGCGAAAGCGGGGGACCAGTGTGCCCAACACCGTTCGGGGCACGCGGCTGAGCCTGTGCAACTCATACTCAGTCTTTAGGAACGGTTCGTTCGGAGGCGCTGCTGTGGCGGCGGTCGTGGCCCGCCCGCAGGATGGACGCCGATGCGCCGCTGTGAACGGCACGGTGGTAGGGGCTTCATGGGAGGACCAGGTGACCGCTTCGTCACCCGCCACAGACGCACCGCCGGCCCGCTATGACGACCTGCGTGCCCTGGTGATCAACTGCACCCTCAAGCGGTCACCCGAGCCGAGCAACACCCAGGGACTGATCGACCGCAGCACCGCCATCATGGACGCACAGGGCGTGCGGGTCGACGTCCTGAGAGCCGTCGATCACGACATCGCCACCGGAGTCTGGCCCGACATGACGGAGCACGGCTGGCAGAGCGATGCGTGGCCGCAGCTGTACGAGCAGGTCATGGCGGCGGACATCCTCGTGCTGGCCGGCCCCATCTGGCTGGGTGACAACAGCTCGGTGATGAAGAAGGTGATCGAGCGCCTCTACGCCTGTTCCAGCCTGCTCAACGACAGGGGCCAGTACGCCTATTACGGACGTGTCGGCGGCTGCCTGATCACCGGGAACGAGGACGGCGTCAAGCACTGCGCCATGAACGTCCTCTACAGCATGCAGCACCTGGGCTACACGATCCCTCCCCAGGCGGACGCCGGCTGGATCGGCGAGGCCGGGCCCGGCCCCTCCTATCTGGACCCCGGCTCGGGCGGCCCGCAGAACGACTTCACCAATCGCAACACCACCTTCATGACCTGGAACCTGCTGCACCTGGCCCGGGCACTGAAGGACCTCGGCGGCATCCCCGCCTACGGCAACCAGCGCACCGCCTGGGATGCCGGCTGCCGCCGCGACTACGAAAACCCCGAGCACCGGTAGGCGTTGCCGCAACCTCCGCTGCGAGACAGCCTTCTACGACCGCTCCCGCAACAACAGCGGTGTTGTCCGGCACGACGTCCGGGTGTACGGCAACACGGCCAACCTCCGCACGCCGAGGCTCGGTTCCACCTGCCGCCCGTGTCGCCATTGGGACAGGGCCCATACCTGCCACGGGAATTGAGTGACAGGCCTTCCTCACTCACCGGATTCTGTCCAGCGCGTGAACACCTTTTCGCGCTGAGTGGAAGGCTTGGACCGAATGAAAAGAACCCGCCTTCTGGTGGCGACGGCTGTGGGGCTCGTGCTGAGCGCCGGCGCCGTGCCACCGGTATCGGCAACGACCGGCACCGCGGATGCGGCGCCGTCCGGGGCCGCCGCCATGGGGAAGACCGCGACCGTGCGGCTGATCACCGGTGACCGGGTCACGGTCACCACGGGTGTCACGGGCAGGAGCACAGCCTCCGTCGAGCCCGGCACCGGGCGACGGGGAGTGCTGTTCCGCACCATCGAGCAGGACGGGCATCTGTCGGTCATTCCGTCGGACGCCTCGGACCTGGTCGCCACGGGACGGCTGGACCGCGAGCTGTTCGATGTGACCGCGCTCGTCTCCCAGCAGTACGACGAGGCGCACACCGACGCGCTGCCGCTGATCGTGGAACAGGGCAAGGGCGTGGCGGACGGCACCATGAGCCGCCTCACCCGCCTCGCCGACGACAGCGCACCCGCGCACCGGCTCGACAGCATCGGAGCGCTGTCGCTCCGGGTCGCCGAGAACGACCTCGGCACGTTCTGGAAGCAGCTGGCTTCCGGCGGTTCGGGGGACGGGGCCCGTGCCCAGGGCACGCCCAAGGTGTGGCTGGACAGCCGTGTCCGCCCCTCCCTGGACCGGAGCACCGCCCAGATCGGTACCTCCGCCGCATGGGAGGCCGGGCTGCGGGGCGAGTCCGTCAAGGTCGCGGTCCTGGACACCGGCGCCGACGCGTCCCATCCCGACCTGGCCGGCCGGATCGCCAAGGCCGAGGACTTCTCTGGCAGTTCCGGCACCGGTGATGCCTTCGGCCACGGCACCCACGTGGCCTCGATCGTCGCCGGCGGCGGCGCCGCGTCCGGCGGCACGCGCAAGGGCGTGGCACCGGACGCCGACCTGCTGATCGGCAAGGTCCTCGGCGACAACGGCTACGGCACCGAGTCCCAGGTCGTCGCCGGTATGGAGTGGGCGGCTGCCCAGGGCGCCGAGGTGGTCAACATGAGCCTGGGCTCGGAGGGCGCCAGCGACGGCCAGGACCCGATGAGCCTGGCCCTGAACGCGCTGACCGAGAGCACCGGTGCGCTCTTCGTGGTGGCCGCCGGCAACGCCGGTGAGCAGGGGCAGAGCACCGTCGGTTCGCCCGGCGCCGCGGACGCGGCCCTCACCGTCGGCGCGGTCGACCGCGCCGACTCCCTCGCCTCGTTCTCCAGCCGGGGCCCGCGCGCCGGGGACAAGGCCGTCAAGCCCGATGTGACCGCGCCCGGAGTCGGGATCGTGGCGGCACGCGCGGCCGGCACGACGATGGGCCACCCGGTCGACGCGCACCACGTCGCGGCGTCCGGTACGTCGATGGCCGCCCCGCATGTCGCGGGCGTCGCGGCCCTCCTCGCCCAGCGGCACCCGGACTGGGGCCCGGAGCGGCTGAAGGACGCGCTGGTGAGCACCTCCCGCACGGTCGTCGGCCAGAAGGTCACCGAACAGGGCGGTGGCCGCGTCGACGTCGCCGCCGCCGTGCTGGGACCGCTGACCGCCACCGGAACCGTCGCCCTCGGCACGTACGAGACCGGTGACGGCAGCACCCGCTCGACGAAGGTCCGCTACACCAACCACTCCGGCGAGGACCTCACGCTCACGCTCGACGTCCGGCTGGCCACCACCGCGGGCCGTGAGGTCGCCGAGGGTGCGGTGCGCCCCGGCAGCGAGTCACTGCGGGTGGCGGCCGGGACGACTGTCGAGGTGCCCCTGACGGTGGACCCCTCCCGCGTCATGCGAGGCGCCTACTACGGCTACGCGACCGCCACTTCCTCCGACGGCAAGGTGAAAGTCCACACCACGCTGAGCATGGTGGTGAAGGGCCCTGTGCACCGGCTGACGGTGAACACCTTCGACGATGAGGGCAAGCGCGTCCCGGTGCTGGCAACGATCTGGGGGACCGACGGGTTCGTCGGGTACGTCGACCGGGAGCGGGCCATCGCCGAGGTCGAGGAGGGCACCTACCAGGTCGACCTGCCGTCCATCGCCTCGGACGGCTCGGAGCTGCGCCAGGTGATCCTGCCCGAGGTGAAGGTGACCAAGGACATGACGGTCACGCTGGACCCTCGCAAGACCACGAAGGTGGAGATACGTACCCCCCGTCCGGCAGAGCAGCGAAACATCATCAGCTACCAGACGCACCGTGAGATCGACGGCAGCGCCCTGACGCAGGGCGTCATGTACTTCGACAGCGTCGACCGGATCGTGGTCAGTCCCACGGCCGAAGTGACCGACGGCACCTTCGAGTTCGCCTCACGCTGGCAGCTCGTCGCGCCCATGCTCCAGGCACGCGTGCCCGGTTCGGACGCAGACCTGCGGGCCTACTACATGCCGTCCTCGCCCCTCTTCGACGAGCGGGGACTCCGCCTCACCGCCGTCGACGCGGGCGACGTCGGCGCGCCCCGCTTCGACCGCGCCCGCGGCAAGCTCGCCGTCCTGACCAACCGCGACAACATCTACGAGCCGGATGTACTGAGGCAGGCCGCCGAGGCCGGGGTCGCGGCCGTGGCCCTCGTCCACTTCAGCAACCAGCCGTGGACCCGTTGGGAGCCCCACGGCGACCGCTGGGCGCTGCCCACCGTCAGGATCGGCGCCGACGCGGGCGCCGAGTTGCTGGCCCGCATCAAGGACCGCAGGACACAGGTGCACTTCACGGGTACCGCCCGCAGTCCGTACCTGTACGACGTCATGCAGGTCTCCTCGCAGCGCATCCCCAGCAAGGTGGTGCACACCGTCACGGAGGACAACAGCGCCGTCATCCGCACGACGTACGCCGACAACGGCGGTACGCCGTGGGCCTCCGAGCAGCGGTTCGCCCGCCGTCCCTACCAGGACTTCGCGTGGCTGCAGTACTCCCGGCACGTCCCGACCGGCTTCGAGCGCACCGAGTACGTCTCGGCGGGGGACACCGCCTGGGAGCACAAGGTGCACCACGAGACCGTCAGCCAGGACCGCGAACTGACGGTCGGGATGCGCAGCGCCCCGCGCATCTACCGTGCCGGTGAGCAGCTGCGGGAGACCTGGAACGGATCGGTCGTGCGTCCGTCGGTGCCGCGCGGCGCCGGTCTTGCCTCCGTCCGTGACGGGAACGTCCTCGCCCTGCGCATACCGGAGTTCACCGACTCGACGTCCGGGCACTGGTCACGCAAGCTCGAGAGCTCGGGCGACGGTGGCGGCATCGACATGGGCGCCGGCGCCTCCCAGCAGGGCGACACGGCAAGGGCGGTCCTGCTCCGCGACGGCAAGAAGATCGCCGAGGCGGGCAGCGCCTGGACGGACTTCGAGGTGCCCGCCGGGGCGGCCGACTACCGGCTGGACCTGTCGACCAGCCGGGCGTCGGACGAGTGGGTCTACGGCACCGCGACCCAGACGTCCTGGTCGTTCCGGTCCGCGGCCGGCGGCGAGGCGAAGCTGCTCCCGCTGCTCCAGCTCGACTACGACGTTCCGGTGGACGAACGCAACGAGGTCAGGTCCGGCCGTACGCATGCCGTTCGGCTGGCGGTCCGCGCCCAGGACGGGCTGGCCGCACCGAAGGGCGTGGTGATGCAGGTCGAGGCGTCGTACGACGACGGCAAGTCCTGGAGCCGGGCCTCGCTGCGTGGCAGAGGGGCAGGCGCCTTCGAGGCGACCGTCACACGGCCGTCCGGGGTGCGCGGCGACGCGTACGTGACGCTGCGGGTCACCGCCCGGGACGCCGCCGGCAACAGCGTGCGGCAGACCGTGACACGGGCCTACCTGCAGCGGGGCTGAAGCGCCCACCGCTCAGCGGCGGTGTGGCCGGCGAAGATCGTCGGCCG
This sequence comes from Streptomyces sp. KR55, assembly GCF_052245645.1. NCBI lineage: Bacteria > Bacillati > Actinomycetota > Actinomycetes > Kitasatosporales > Streptomycetaceae > Streptomyces > Streptomyces sp. KR55. The sequence continues at coordinate 8,508 of NZ_JBQQCE010000035.1, forward strand.
CACCGCTGTTCTCCGAACTCTTCCCGGCTCAGACCCAGTTGCGGCGCGCGGCCTGCCAGCCGAGCTGCATGCGGGTCGCGACACCGGCGATGGTCATCAGGTGCTGGATGCGGCGCTGGACGGTGCGTCTGCTGACGCCCATCTGCCCGGCGATCGACTCGTCCGTGAGGCCCGCGACCATCAGGGAGAGCAGGCGCTGGTCGTCGGCCGTCAGCGAGTCGGCATCGGATTCCAGCACGTGAGCGCCGATCCGGCCCTCTGGAGTCACCCGCAGCGGAGCCCCGATCTCCCAGTACCGCTCGAACAGCGCGACCAGTGCTTCCAGCAGACTGCTGCCCCGCACGACGACCGCCGTCACCTCACGCGGGTCACCCGCCGGGCCGGCCGGTGCCAACGGGCAGATGGCCAGGCACCGGTCGGCGATCGCCATCCGCAGCGGCAACGCCGGCACCGCACGCGCGGTCTCGCCGGCCCGCACCGCCCTGACGATGTTCTCCATTCCGCCGGTGTCGTCGAAGAAGGCCTGCTCGTAGAGGACCCGGTAGCCGACGCCGCGCGCCAGGGCGTCGAACTCGGCCTGGTTCGTGCCGGACGGCATGGCGACGTACTGCGCCCTGCAGAACCACAGCATCTCTTCCCGGGCGCTGTCCTGAACCTGCCGCAGCCGCTGGCGCAACGCCCCGGCCCCGGTGACGAACTCCACCACCTCACCTGCGTCGCGGATCCAGGCGTTGCGCCGGTAGGTCTCCATCAGTTCGGACACGGCCGAGCGGGCCTTGCCGAGCTCGTCGGCGCGGCGTTCGAGCCGCGGCAGCAGAGCCACGTCGGGCGGGTTGGCGGCGAACCGCCCCGAGGCCCCCTCCACCCCGCGGGCCAGCCCCTTCTCCTCCAGGGCGACGAGCAACCGCTCGGCGGTCCGGGTGTCGAGACCCGTCGTCGTGGACACCTCTCCCGCCGACGCCGTGACGGCCACGACGAGCGCACGGTACACATCCGTCTCGGCGACCGACAGCCCCACCGCCTCCAGCATGTACTTCCTCCCCAGCCCCTTGCCGAAGTCACCATCGAGGAGATCGCCCGTTCCGTGGAGTGGCGAACGAACTGCTGTCGCACCACTTCAGCGGCAACGACGGACTCTACGCCGAGGCCGTACGGAAGGTCGACCACTGGTTTCCGTCGATGGTGCCCAATCATTTAGACTCATCAATTCTTCACGGCGTGTGACCGTTGCCGCTTTGATACGATGGCTGTGTGATCATGAACGCGGAACTGGCCGACACCCTGGAAACCGACCCCCTCGACCGGCTCGGCTTCTTGCTGGCCCGGCACGGCGCCATCGCCAGCAGCCGGATGGAGCACGCCTTTGCGCTGTGCGGACTGACGCCCCGCCAGGGTGCGACGCTGATCCTGCTCGGCAGGTCGGGCAACATGAGCCAGCAGGGCGTCGCAGGGGCTCTCGAGGTGGACCCGAGTGTTCTGTGCGGCATCCTCAATGACCTGGAGTCCACGCAGTTCGTCGAACGCCGTCGCGACCCGGCCGACCGGCGCCGTCACATCGTCGCGATCACCGAAGAAGGCAGCCGCGTCCTGGCCAAGGCCCAGGAAGCCATCGAGAAGGTGGAGCGGGAGCTGTTCGCGGATCTCACCGCCGAGGAGCTCGGAACACTGCGGGACCTTCTGAGCCGGGTCAGGACCTCCTGGGGCGACATCGCCTGCACCGAGCGCTGATCCACCGACCAGCGCGAGACGGCGAGGTCGGCGCCGATCACACACCCCAGGAACCAGTGCGGTTCCTGGGGTGTTTGTGTTTGGCGCACCCACCGCACCCCCATCATGCGAATGAGTCGACGGTCACACCTCCACAATCGTTGATGACCTTCAATGATTTGCTAGTGTCAACGCATGACGGCGATCAGTCGTAAAGCGGCCACCGTCGCACGGCGCATCGCGTCGAACCATTCACGTCCGTTCGACCAGCGGGCGCCGCAAGGAGGCACCACCATGAAGCAGTTCACGCACCGACTCGCGACCGCAGCCGCCACTCTCACGGTCGCCGGCAGCGCACTCATCGCCGTCGGGAACCCCGCCGCGGCATCCACCCTCCCCGCCGACCGGCACAGCCACACCGGTGCCGTCGCCCGCGTCGCGACCGACCACAGTGACCGCGATCGGCCGCGCACGGACGGGCGTCCTGACTGGCGCAGCGAGCGGGATCACCGGGATTACCTGTACTGGCGCTCCAGTGACGACGGACGCCAACTGCGCTACGACGGCCGCCACGTCTACCAGCGGGTGGACGGACGATGGATCGTCCTCACCCCGGCGCGCGAGCGCGCATACGGCTTCGACCGCTGGTACTTCGACCAGCTCTGGTACAGCTACGCCGCCTCGAGCCGTTCCGGCAGCTGAGCGAGCCGGCCGGGCCCATCCGACTCGGCCCGGGGCTCGATCGCGCCGGACTCACATCGGCTCAGACGCTCCACCCTCGTGACCGCACCATCCGGCACTCCGTGCCAACGCCCCACCCGGAGAGCACCATGCAGCAAACCGCCCCGCTCATCACTGTGTTTCGGCGCCTCTGGCCGACCAGCGGACTTGGTTCCGGCCGACATCGTGGACAGCCCGCAGTCGAGCATCGCCCCGCCCTGGACCTGCCCGGGCCAGGCCGCCATCGCCGCACCGAGGCCAGTGCAGCGCTGACAAGACGATGACTGGCCCGTTTCGGGTCACGGCCGGCCGCGGCGGGCACTGACCTGCGGCCCGCATTCTGGGCGGCGGCTCCTGCGAGCCCTCTGGGCCGGGAGTCGCTGCACCCGCAAACGCCTGCGGCCTGAGCATGAGCGGCCAGGTTGCAGGACGCCGCCGGGCAAGGGACGGCACTGGCGGCGAACCAGCGGACGTGAGGCGCCTGGGGAGGCAACTCGCGTCCCGCCGTGGGGCGGCATCCATCGGTCATGTGGGTGACCGAGCGATACACAGACGGATGCCGCCCCCCATCGGCGACGGGCTGCCTCGGCCGGCACTTCCGGTTGACCGGACTCGAGATACTCCGCGCCGAACAACGACCTGTCCGGCCTCCCCAGGGCGGGTTACGAGATGGCCCGGAGCCGGCCGTGGGGCCGGCCGCGGAGTCGGTCGACTGCCTGGGCCGTTCTGTCGTCTGCGGGGAGGAAGACGACCAGCTGTTGGGCGTCCGAGGAGAGTTCGAGCGTCTCGCGGAGCAGTTGGAGTTCGCACCCGGACGGGTGGTTGAGGCGGAGAGCTCCACGTCGCGGAACCTCGTGACGGTTCAGGCGGCTCGTGAAGTCGGGGCCGGCGACGGGGGCGAGTTCCGAGGTGAACCACTCGGAGTTCTCGACCGATGGTGCAAACCACAGGTCGAAGGCCTGCTCGTCCGCGACGTCGTCCCAGTCGGCGAAGAACGTCCGGGCGCGGGGGTCGGTGAAGACGTAGCGGGTGAGGTTCGGGGTCTCGGAGTCGAGCAGTCCGGTTCCGCTCGTCACCGACTCGTAGCCGCTGGTGTGGGCGAGGACGTCGCCCAGCCGGTTGGTCACCATGGCGATCCCGGGTTCGAGGAGGCGGAGTGTCTCCAGGACCGACGGGCGGACGTCGCGGGGCGGTGGTGCCGACCGGGTGTGAGCGGAACATTCGCCGCCGGTGATCTTCGAGAGGTAGCGCAGGTGGTTGCGCTCCGAGGAGTCGAGGCTGAGTGCATCGGCAAGGGCGTTCACCACCGCGATCGAGGGATTGCGGTCACGGCCCTGTTCCAGGCGGGTCAGGTATTCGACGCTGATGCCGGCCCGCGCGGCGAGATCCGAGCGTCGTAGACCCGGTGAGCGACGGCGGCCGTGAACGGGCAGTCCCAGCGATTCCGGCTGGATGCTGTCGCGCTTGGCCCGGATGAAGTCCCCCAACGGCGTACCCATGCCTGGAGCATAAAGGTGCTGCCCGCTGATCGAGGACTGCTCAGGCTGGCCCTGCGGGGGCCAGCCTGAGCACGGTCTGGTTGGCGCCACGGCGCGGCCCGATCGTGGTGGCCATGGAGAAGAACAAGCCCAAGCTGGTGATCATCGTCGGAAGCGTCCGGGAAGGACGGTTCGGACCGGTTGTGGCCTCGTGGGTCGCCGAACAGGCCGGCATGCACGGCGGTTTCGATGTGGATGTCGTCGATCTGGCCGAGATCGACATCCCCTTGGCGCTGCCTGCGGCATCGCCGAAGTACGCCGGCGACGGTTACCCCCGTCCGGCCGGGATGGCGGCACTGACGTCGGCTCTCGAGGGCGCTGATGCGTTCATCGTGGTCACGCCGGAGTACAACCACAGCTATCCCGCGTCGTTGAAGGCGGCCATCGACTGGCACTTCACCCAGTGGACCGCCAAGCCCGTCGCCTTCGTCAGCTACGGCGGTGCAGCAGGCGGCCGGCACGCGGTGCTGCACCTGGAGAACGTGCTGACCGAATTGCACGCGGTGACGATTCGCGATCATCTCGCCTTCCCGAACTACTTCACCGCGTGGCAGGACGGCCGTCCCCTCGACCCTGAGGTCCCCGGCTACGCCAAGACGATGCTCGACCAGTTGCACTGGTGGGCGGCCGCGCTCCGCGCGGCCCGCAACGCCGCTCCCTACCCAGCGTGAGCGCGGCGACGATGGAGTAGTCGCCTCCCGGATGTGACACCGTGGATGACGGAGGCTTGTGTTCGTTCCAGTTCCACGAGCCCTCCGTATCCCTCGTCGAATGAGCGTCCGAGTATGTCCTTGCCCGCCGGCGACTACCGGGGACAGTCCGCGTGCAGCAGCGGCTCGCCCTCACCACTGCGCGACTTCCTGCAGACCGAGACCGGCAGCGCCGCCGTGCTGGTGGCGGCAGCATGCGCCGCGCTGGTCTGGGCCAACGTGGCGCCTGCGGGGTACGAGTCGTTCTGGCAGAACCATCTGTCCGTGGAGCTCGGCTCGTACGGGATCTCCCTCGAACTGCGCGAATGGGTGAACAGCGGACTGATGGCGCTGTTCTTCTTCGTCGTCGGTCTGGAAGCGCGCCGCGAGTTCGACATGGGCGAACTGCGCGACCGCAAGCGGCTCGCGCTGCCGGTGGCGGCGGGAGTCAGCGGCATGCTCGTACCGATCGCCCTCTACCTCGCGATCAACGCGGGCCACGGCACGATGCAGGGCTGGGGCGCCGCCATGTCCACCGACACGGCCTTCGCCCTGGGGATGCTGGCCGTGGTCGGACGCCGCATGCCGCAGGGGCTGCGGGTCTTCATCCTCACCCTCACGGTGGTCGACGACTTCCTGGCCCTGGGCGTGATCGCCGTTGCCTACAGCGATCGCATCGCTGTGCCGCCGCTTCTGCTCGCGGTCGGCGTCTTCGTCGTGATCCTGGCGCTCCGGCGGTTCCGACTGCGCCGAGGCATCGTGTACGCGCTGCTGGCGCTCGTCGCGTGGGGCGCGCTGCTCGAGTCCGGTGTGGACCCGGTGGTCATCGGACTCGCCATGGGGCTGCTGACGTACGCCTACCCCGCGTCGCGCTCCGACCTGGAACACGCGACCGGACTGTTCCGGCTCTTCCGCGAGCAGCCCACCCCCGAACTGGAGCGGTTGGTACGTGAGGGGATCGCCACGGCCATCTCGCCGAACGACCGGCTGCAACGCATGTTCCACCCCTGGACGAGTTATGCCGTCGTACCGCTCTTCGCCCTGGCCAACGCAGGCATCCCGATCAGCGGCGACCAGCTCGCGCGGGCCTTCACCTCACCTGTCACTCTCGGCATCCTGCTCGGATACGTCCTGGGCAAACCGATCGGCATCGTGGGCGCGGCGGGACTGACGACTCTGCTGGGCCGGGGCAGGATCCGGCTTCCGGTCGGCTGGGGAGCCCTGGTCGCGGGCGGGACCCTGGCCGGAGTCGGGTTCACGGTCTCCCTGCTCATCGCGACCCTCGCCTTCGACGGCACCCGCCTGGACGATGCCAAGATCGGCATTCTGAGCGCCGTGCTCTGTTCCTTCGTACTCAGCAGGCTCGTCACGGGCGCCATCGGCTTGTTGCCACGAGGGACGCAACTACGGGCGCTGGTGGGAAAGGCGGACACGATCGTCGATCTCGCCGTGCCCGTGGACCCCGACCGGGACCACCTGCGAGGGCCACGCCACGCCCCGGTGACTCTGGTGGAGTACGGCGACTACGAGTGTCCCCACTGCGGGCAGGCGGAACCGGTCATTCGCGAGCTGCTCAGCGACTTCGGGGACGTGCGCTACGTGTGGCGGCACCTGCCGCTCACCGATGTCCACGTACACGCCCAGCTCGCCGCCGAGGCCGCCGAAGCGGCCGATCTGCAAGGCCGGTTCTGGGACATGCACGACCTGCTGATCAGCCACCAGGGCGCGCTCCGGTTCGGCGACCTGCGAGGATACGCGGCCGACAGCGGACTGGACATCGCGCGCTTCGAGCGGGACATGCGGTCCCGCGCGGGTGCGTCGCGGGTCGCTGAGGACGCGGAATCGGCGGAACTCAGCAGCGTCGCGGGAACTCCCACCTTCTTCGTCAACGGACGCAGGCACCACGGCGCCTACGACATCGCCAGCCTGTCCGCGGTCGTACGGGCGGCACGTGCACACGCTGCCGTTGTCGCAGAGAGAACGCGCTGATCTGCCTGGGGACCAGGTGGCTGCCTTAGGGTGCCCGGCATGACGACGCAGGGATACCTCTCGGAGCTGTTCTCACTGGACGGACGCATCGCCGTGGTGACCGGCGGCAGCTCCGGGATCGGCCGCGCCATCGCCGGTGCGCTGGCCCGGGCGGGCGCGGCCGTGGTGGTCGTGGCACGCAAGGAGGAGCAGCTCGCCGCCACCGTGGACGAGCTGACCGCGGACGGCTGCCGGGCCGCGTGGGTGAGCGGCGACCTGAGCACCCGGGAGGGCGTGCGGGAGGCGGCGGAGAAGGCCGTCGAGCCGTTCGGTGAGCCGGACATCCTCGTCAACTCCGCCGGCATCAACCTGCGGCCCCCCATGGGCGAGCTCGGCGACGACACATGGGATGTCACCATGGCGGTGAACCTGGAGGCGCCGTTCCTGCTCGGGCAGCGCTTCGGCCCCGGCATGGCCGAGCGCGGCTACGGGCGGATCATCCACATCACCTCGCAGCAGGCGCACCGCGCCTGCGTGCAGAGCGGGGCGTACGGCGTGTCGAAGGGCGGCCTGGAGTCGCTGGCCCGCTCGCAGGCCGAAGCGTGGTCGCCGCACGGCGTGACCTGCAACACCCTGGTGCCGGGCTTCGTCATGACGCCCCTGAACCAGCGGCTGTCCTCCGCCCCGGAGAAGGTCTCCGCCCTCGCCGCCCGCACACTGGTCGGCCGCAACGGTCTTGCCGAGGACTTCGCGGGCGCGGCGGTCTTCCTGGCGAGCCCGGCGTCGGCGTACGTCACCGGGCACTCCCTCTTCGTGGACGGCGGCTTCTCGGTGCACTGAGACCGTGATCACGACCTGGCATTGGCCGGAAAGCCAAAGCCCCCCTCACCATCTTGGCCGACACGCACACCCCTCCCCACCTCCCATTCCGCATCATCAAGGCCGGAGGGGGAGCGGTGAGAGGAGTGGACGCGTGGACACGGTACGGACGAGCCCGCGGATACCCGCGGGGGAGGTCGGGGCTGCGAGCAGGCTGACGCGGCGGCGGGACGTCGCAACCTCGCTGAACCCGACCGCCGACCTGGTGGATCTCACCCGTGCCCTGGTGGACACCCCGTCCGAGAGCGGCGACGAGGCCGACCTCGCCGACGCCGTGGAGGCCGCCCTGCGCGCGTGCGCGCATCTGACGGTCGAACGGATCGGCAACTCCGTCGTGGCCCGCACCGAATCGGGCCGTGCCGAGCGGGTGGTGATCGCCGGCCACCTGGACACCGTCCCGGCCGCCGGGAACCTGCCCTCCCGGCTGGACGGGGAGCTGCTGTACGGGCTCGGGGCGTGCGACATGAAGGGCGGCGTCGCCGTCGCCCTGCGCCTCGCGGCCACCCTCACCGCACCGGTACGCGACGTCAGTTATGTCTTCTACGAGTGCGAGGAGGTCTCCGGCGACCGCAACGGCCTGAACCGGATCGCCGCCGAACGCCCCGATCTGCTCGAGGCGGACCTCGCGATCCTCATGGAGCCGTCCGACGCGGGCGTGGAGGCGGGCTGCCAGGGTGTCCTGAACGCGGACATCACGGTGCGTGGCGAGCGCGCCCACACCGCCCGTTCCTGGATGGGCGTCAACGCCGCGCACCGAGCGGCCGCCGTGCTCCAGCGTCTGGACGACCACACCGCCGAGCGGATCGTCATCGACGGCCTGGAGTACCGCGAGGGGCTGAACGCGGTCGCCGTCCGCGCAGGGGTGGCCGAGAACGTCGTCCCCGACACCTGCGTGATCACGGTCAACCTGCGCTTCGCACCGAGCCGTTCGGCCGGGCAGGCCGAGGCGTATCTGCGCGGCCTCTTCCCCGAGTACGAGGTCGAGGTCACCGAGGTCGTGCCGGGCGCCCTGCCGGGGCTCGGCCAGGGCCCGGTCGCCTCGCTCGTCGAGGTCCTGGGCACGACCCCTCGCCCCAAGCTGGGCTGGACCGACGTCGCCCGCTTCGCCGCGCTCGGCACGCCCGCGCTCAACTACGGCCCCGGTGACCCGACCCTCGCGCACACCGCCGGGGAGTACGTGCCCGTCGGTCAGCTGCGCGAGTGCGAGGCCCGGCTCGCGGCCTGGCTGAGCGGCTGAACCGCGGGGCCACAGGCCTGCCGCGGGTCAGGCCCGGTCCGCGCCCCGCAGCCCGGCGAGCGTGCGCAGCTGCAGCCACAGCACCAACCGCTCGTCCGGGTCGTCCAGGTCGATACCGAGGTGCTGCTGCGCCTGCCTGAGGCGGTACCGGCAGGTGTTGGGGTGCACGGCGAGCAGCTTCGCCGCCCGAGCCATGTCGCATCCGGCGTCCAGCCAGCACACCAGGGTCCTGGCGTAGTCGGTGCCGTGCTCGGCGTCGTACGCCAGGACCTCCCGCCAGGAACCCGCCGTCAACTCCCGCTGCTCGCTGATGAGTTCACGCAGCCGAAGCAGGGTGACACGCGCGCGTACCTCGGTCACGGCAGCGACGTCCTCGCCCGGGCCGAGCACCCGCAGGACGAGGTCGGCGTCGTCCCGTGAGCCGCGCACGACCGCCAGGTCCGGGACGATGTCGCCCAGCCCGGCCCGCACCGGCACCCGCAGCGCCCGACCCGCACGCCGCACGATGTCCTCGACGAGCCGCTTGTGCCGCTTCCCACCGTGTTCACCGGTCACCGGCAGCAGCGCGTACACACGCCCGTCCACCAGCACGCACGCGTGCCGCCCGTACCGCGCCTCGCACTGGAGCCGTACCAGGTCGAGCAGCCGCAGCGCGGTCTGTTCCCCGTCGGGCGCGGACACCGCGCCGTCGAGGGCGAAGGCCACGACACGGACCGGGGCGTCGGCGGCGAGGCCGAGGCGGTGCGCGGCGCCGGCGGGATCGGCGGTGCCGTCGAGGAGGCGGCGCAGCAAGTCGCTCGTCAGATGCCGGGACAGTTCCTCGCTCGCCCGGGCCCGCAGCAGGAGCAGGGCGGCCGTGGACGCGCCCTGCCTGAGGGCGTCCTCGGCATCGGGGCCGAGGTGCCCGTCGTCGACGACCCACACCGACCCCAGCGGCTCGCCGCCCGCGCGGATCGCGACAGCGAGCCGCGGCAGCTCGTCGCCGTCGAGTGCGGCGAGGCGTACGGGTCCGGGGGCGGCGAACAGGAGGCGGTGCTGCTCGGTGTTCTGGGGGCTGCTCGGCACCTGACGGCCCAGAATGCCCTGCCGCCGGGCCTCGTCGACGACCTGCCCGGTGACGGTGGAGTAGGCCAGGATCCGCTGGCGGGCGTCCTCGACGACGGTCGCGCCGCCCACGGCCGCGGCCACCGCGTTGGCCAGCGCGAACAGGTCGCCGAAGGCGGCTCCGCCGCCCGCCGGGCCGGGCCGGGCGCCGATCGCGGAGGCCAGCAGCAGATGGACGTGATGCCAGGCGGCGTCCTCGTCGACGGCGAGCAGCGCGACGCCGTGGGCCTTCGCCGCCGCCACCGCGTCGGGCTGCCCGTCGCCGGCCCGTACGACGAGTCCGGCCATCCCGGCCGCCGCGGCATCGCGCGCCAGGGGCCCGACCTCGCCGGCTCGAGCCCCGACGGTCAGCAGCAGGGCACCCGGTGCGCTGCGCGGGAAGGGGGCCCCGGCGTCGTACAGCAGGACCTCGGAGACGGATGCGGTGAGGCCTGCCGGGGCGGTGAGCACATGGAGCATGGGCTCGCCGAGGGTGTCGAGAAGTTCCTCGAGGGTGCAGGCGTCCATGGGCGGGTCGGGCTCTCCGGTGGGGGACGGTCACATGGGGACGATTGGTGTTTTTACGGGACGTGACCACGATGGTCCTTGGCCGATCGCAACAGGGTCGCGGGACCTCATTGTGCCTGACGACAATGGCCGCCGGGCTGTGGCCCTGGAGACTCAAGGCATGACACCTGTGACGATCTCCGCCGCCGGGTCCGGGGCGGCGGCCGGTACACCGAACGCGGGCGCCCTCGCCGAGGACGCGGCCCGTGCCGCCGGGGTCACGGTCCGTACCGTGCACGACGTGGCCGGTATCCATGCCGTGGCCGACTTCTTCGCCGATGTGTGGCAGACACCGCGCGCCACCCCGCCCTACCCCTCGGAGGTGCTGCACAGCCTGGTGCACTCCGGAGGCGCGGTGCACGCGGCGTACTCCACCGGGCCGTCGGGCGAACGGCTCGCAGGGGCGGCGGTGGCGGTGTTCGGGCCACCCGCCGAGCGGGACGTGTACTCGTTCGTGGCGGCGGCGACCGCCTCCGGCCGGGGCGTCGGCTTCGCGGTCAAGCAGGCGCAGCGGCTGTGGGCGCTGGAGCGGGGCGCCACCACCATGCGCTGGACCTTCGACCCGCTGGTCAGTCGCAATGCCCGCTTCAACCTGGTCAAGCTGGGCGCCGTCGGCAGCGAGTACCTGGTCGACTTCTACGGGCCGATGAGCGACGGCGTGAACAACGGTGACGAAAGCGACCGGCTCACCGTCGTGTGGGACCTGGTGACAGCGACCACCCGGACGGACGACCCCGCCGACGGCCGCTCCGCCGCCGACGTCGTTCGCCGGGCACCGGACGGCGGCCCGCTCGCCCTGCGCGACGCGGACAGGCTGTGGTGCCGCGTGCCCGAGGACATCGTCGCGCTGCGCGCCGCCGATCCGGCGCTCGCGCTCGACTGGCGGCACGCCGTGCGCGAGGTCTTCACCGAGGCGTATGCAGAGGGCCTGCGCGCGACGGCCATGTCCCGCGACGGCTGGTACCTGCTGACCCGCCCGTCCCCCGAGGAGCAGGCATGAAGCTCGAACGCGTCGAACTGCTCCACGTCGCCATCCCGCTCGTCACCCCGTTCCGCACCTCCTTCGGGACGATGACCAGCAAGGACACCTTCCTGCTGCACGTGGTGACCGACGAGGCCGAGGGCTGGTCGGAGTTCGCTGCCGACCCGGAGCCGCTGTACTGCTCGGAGTTCGTCGCCGGCGCCGAGATCGTCGTCCGGGACTTCCTGCTGCCGCGCGTCGCCGCCCTGCCCGAGCCGACGACCGCGGCCGTCGCCCCCGCCATGGCCTCCGTCAAGGGCCACGAACTGGCCAAGGCCGCCCTGGAAACTGCCCTCCTGGACGCCGAACTGCGCGCCTACGGCATGTCACTCGCGACCTTCCTCGGCTCCGTCCACGAACGGGTGCCCGCCGGGGTCTCGGTCGGCATCAAGAACTCCGTACCCGAACTGCTCGACGACGTCGAGCGGTACCTCGCCGAGGGCTACATCCGCATCAAGCTGAAGATCGAGCCGGGCTGGGACGTCGAGCCGGTGCGCGCCGTACGCGAACGCTTCGGCGACCAACTCCCGCTCCAGGTCGACGCCAACACCGCCTACACGCTCGCCGACGCCGAACACCTCCGTAAGCTCGACGACTTCGGGCTGCTGCTGATCGAGGAGCCGCTGGAGGAGAACAACCTCCACGCCCACGCCCAGCTCCAGAAGCGTCTGGCCACCCCGGTCTGCCTGGACGAGTCGATCCACTCCGCGCGCGACGCGGCGTCCGCGATCGCGATGGACGCCTGCCGGGTCGTCAACGTCAAACCGGCCCGCGTCGGCGGCTATCCGGAAGCCCGTCGCATCCACGACGTGGCCGCCGCTCACGGCGTGCCGGTGTGGTGCGGCGGAATGCTGGAGACGGGCATCGGCCGCGCCCCCAACCTGGCGCTCGCCGCCCTCCCGGGCTTCACCCTCCCCGGCGACACCTCCGCCTCCAGCCGGTACTTCGCCGAGGACATCACCGAACCGTTCGTCCTCCAGGACGGCCACCTGCCCGTACCCACCGCCCCGGGCATCGGCATCGACCCGCTGCCGGACGCGCTGGCCCGGTTCACGACGGCGACCCGGGAGTTGTACGCGGGACGGCGGTGACCGCACGGCCACCCCGCCTCGGGTGTCAGCGCCCCGATGCGTACAGCGCCTCGATCTCCTGCGCGTACGCGGCCATCGCCGCCTGGCGTTTCACTTTCATGGAGGGAGTCAGCAGCCCGTTCTCCTCGGTGAACTCGCCCTCGACCAGGGTGAAGGCGCGGATCGACTCGGCGCGTGAGACGGCCTGGTTGGCGTGGTCGACGGCCTTCTGGACGTCGGCGCGCATCCGCGGGTCGCGGACGATCTCGGACATCGGGGTGTCGGCGGGCAGTTTGCGGACTGCGAGCCAGTGGGTGACGGCCTCGGGGTCGAGGGTGATGAGGGCGGCGACGAAGGGGCGGTTGTCGCCGACGACGAGGCACTGGCCGACGGGCGGGCGGCTGCGCAGGCGGTCCTCCAGGACGGCGGGGGAGACGTTCTTGCCGCCGGAGGTGACGATGAGGTCCTTCTTGCGGCCGGTGATGGTGAGGTAGCCGTCCTCGTCGAGGGCGCCGAGGTCGCCGGTGGCGAACCAGCCGTCGGTCAGGACGGCGTCCGTGGCGGCCGGGTTGTTGAGGTACGAGCCGAAGACGATGCCGCCCCTGATGAGGACCTCGCCGTCGTCGGCGATGCGGACGGCGGTGCCGGGGACGGGGAGGCCCACCGTGCCGGGGCGGGGTCCGAGGGGCGGGACGATGGTGGCGGCGGCGGTGGTCTCGGTCAGGCCGTAGCCCTCGTAGACGATGATTCCGGCAGCGTAGAAGAACAGGTTGAGGTCGCGGTCGAGCGGGGAACCGCCGCTGATGGCGTAGCGCATGCGGCCGCCGAGTTCCTTGCGGACGCGGCGGTAGACCAGCAGGTCGTACAGGGCCCAGGCGGCGTACAGGCCGGGGCCGGGTCCCCTGCCCTTGTCGAGGAACCTGTCGAGGTACGCCTCGCCGAAGCGCACTGCGATCCGGTGCGCACGGTCGAAGGAGGCGCCGCGGCCGAGCTTCTCCGCGGTGGCGCGGCCGGTGTCGTGGATCTTCTCGAAGAGGTAGGGGACGCCGACCAGGAAGGTCGGGCGGAACTCCTTGAACGCCGGGCGGAGGTCGTCGGGCTTGATGCTCGGGCAGTGTCCGATCTCGATGCGGGCCATCAGGCAGGCGATCTGGAGGGTGCGGCCGAGGATGTGGGCGAGCGGGAGGAAGAGCAGGGTGGAGGCGGTCTGACCGGTGAGATCCCTGAACATGGGGTGCAGCAGCTCGACCGTGTTGGCGGCCTCGGCATGCAGGTTGGCGTGGGTGAGGACGCAGCCCTTCGGCCGGCCGGTGGTGCCGGAGGTGTAGCAGACGGTCGCGGGGGTGTCGGGGGTCAGGGCCGTACGGCGCTTGGTGACCTCCTCGTCGGGGACGTCCTGGCCGAGAGCGGTGAGGTCGTCGAGGCCGGCCGTGTCCAGTTGCCAGATGCGTGGCGGCTGGGGGTGACCTGCCGTGCCGGCCCTGACGGTCGTGGCGTTCTCGGCGGTCTCCGTGATGACGAAGCGGGTGCCCGAGTCGCGGATGATCCACTCCACCTGTTCGGCGGAGGAGGTGGCGTAGACCGGGACGGTCTGGCCGCCGGCGGCCCAGATCGCGAAGTCCAGAACCGTCCACTCGTAGCGGGTGCGGGACATCACCGCGACCCGCCCGCCCGGTTCGAGACCGGCGGCGATCAACCCCTTGGCCACGGCGGTGACCTCACGGGCGAAGGCCGCCGCGGTCACGGGCTGCCAGGCCCCGTGCTGCTTGCGGCGCAGGACCACGGTGTCGGGGGCCTGGGCGGCGTTGGTGAACGGGATGTCGGCGGTGCTGCCGGTCGCCGCCCTCGGCGCGAGGGACGCCGCACGGACCTCGCGTACGACCCCGCGCTCGTCCCTGATGATCTCGGTCCTCGCGCGGCTCGCCAGGTCGGTGCGCTGCTTCGCCCGCTTCAGATCACTGCGTACGCCCATGACGGCTCCTGGTCGCGGCTGAGAATGGCGTGCTGTCGTCCGCACTTACTCCAAAGTCAACTTACTCGCGCGTAAGGGAAGGTCAATGGGTCGGTCCGGTTCACCCCATACGGCTCGCCGTCTCTATCGCGTCGGCCAGCTGCCGCACGTCCTCGTCCTCCGTCCTGTACGCCAACGTGTGTGCCCGCTCTGAGAGTTCGTCCAGATACGGGGCGCCGGGCAGGGAGCCGTAGCGGTGGTCGGAGGAGCGGCGGAGGGCGTCGGCGAAGTAGGCGGCCGTGGCCGTGACCTGGAGGCCCCGGCCGGCGCCCCATACGGAGTCGTTGAGGTCGCCGGCCTCCAGGTCGCCGGACTCCTCGTGCGGAGAGCGCGTGTCGGGGTCGAGCCAGCGGACGGTGGCGGTGGCGAGGTGGCCGTCGGCGCCGGGCTCGGTGCGCACCGCGTACAGGGCGGTGACGGTGTGGCCGGGGCCGACTTCGCCGCCGTCGACGCGGTCGTCGCGGAAGTCGTCGTCGGCGACCTGGCGGTTGTCGTAGCCGACGAGGCGGAACTCGGCGACCGTCTCGGGGTCGAAGGCGACCTGGGCCTTGGCGTCGCGGGCCGTCAGTTCGATGTTCTGCGGGAGCTGTTCGCAGAACACCTCCCGGGCGTCCTCGGTGTTCGACACATAGACCGTGTGGCCGTCGCCTTTGTCGGCGAGGCGTTCCATCAGGGCGTCGCCGTAGTCGCTGCCGACGCCGACGCCGAAGAGGGTGATGCCGTGCTCGCGGCGTTCAGTGGCGATCCGCTCCAGGATCGCGTCGGGGTCGGTGTCGCCGGTGTTGGCGAGTGCGTCGGAGACCAGGACAACCCGGTTGGTGGCGCCCTCGCGCAGACCCTCGACCGCGGTGGCGTATCCGGTCTCGACGCCCGCGCCGAGGTTGGTGGAGTCGGTGGGCTCCAGACTGTCGATGGCCTCGTGGATCTCGCCACGGTGGCCGTCCAGGCGCGTCATGGGGAGCACGGTCTCGGCCTCGTCGCTGAAGGTCACGATCGCGACCGAGTCGTCGTCACGCAGCCGGTCCGTCATCACGGACAGGGACTCCCGGGCGAGATCGAGGCGGCCCGGTTCGGCCATGGAGCCCGAGATGTCGATGACGAAGGTCAGGGCGGCGGGCGGGCGTTCACCGGTCTGTTCGGCATTGCGCGTGGCGAGGCCCACGCGGATCAGGGACCAGTCCTCCTCGTCGGTGCGGGCGCCGTCGACGGTGACCGTGAAGCCGTCGCCGTCGGGGCGTTCGTAGTCCTGGCGGAAGCTGTTGACGAACTCCTCGGGGCGGACCGTCGACGGGTCGGGCAGCCTGCCCTCGGCGAGGGCGCGGCGGGCGTATCCGTAGGAGGCGGTGTCCACGTCGAGGGCGAAGGTGGAGAGGTAGTCGGGGGAGGGAGCGACCTCGCGGGAGTCGGTGTCGTCCTGCTGCTCGCCGGTCCCCTGGCTGCGGTCGGGGGCGGGCAGTGGCGCGGGGAAGCCGGAGTTGCGCTCGCTCGCGTCCGAGGCGCGACTGTTGTCGCCGGTGTCGCTCGCGCCGCAGCCGGTGAGCAGCAGGCCCCCCGCCGCCGTGAGCGCGAGCAGCGTGCCGCGCAGCCGCCGTGTCCGGTGGCGCTCGTACCACTCCATCATCCGTGCCCCCTCGGTCCGTTGACGTCGACGTCGGTTGACGTGGCCTTCTGTGACTGTGACGGCACAGGGCACCGGAACGTGCGACACAGGGTGTTGCAGATGCGTCTCGAAGCGGCCACGGAGGCGGCCCGCCCTACGCCGGGGCACCGACCGCCGGTTGGAGCGGATGGTCTGGCCGAGGCATGAACCGGATCGGGCCGCTGACGCGCTCACAGGTGACAGGTCGACGTCGTTGAACCGGGCTGAGTCGATCGCATCGCCCCTCCGACGGTCGGGGCGAGCAAAGTGAGGGCTGTCGCAAAGTCGATTTCTCGGTCACCGCTGCGTAGCAAATATGTAGCCCAGCCCTGTTGTCGATATGCCCGCAAGTAAGTCCATAGAGCAGGAGGTGGTGGTTTCGGTGGTGAGTTGAGCCTTGTTGGCCACGGCGCAATCTACCCATGGTGAATCTGCGGCAGGCATGTGTGGGTATTGTGGAAATCTGTCGCGTGGTAGTGGTTCGTAGGTCAGGTGAAAGGGGTCCTAATGGGTCTCAAATTCGGTGAGGACTTGCGGCCATAACTATGGTGCAGTAACTAGATGGATCATGAACCTGTTCAACCGCGGCGCGTCATCCCGCCGCCAGGCGTCGCTCGTTGCTCCACAGCGCACCGCCGGCTTGCCGGCTTCCCCCGCTGCCGTCCTGCCCGACCCTGCCCTGGCGGCGCTGACCGGAGAGTGGGTCATCGACCCCGCGCACAGCCGGATCGGCTTCTCCGTCAGACATGCCATGGTGACCACGGTGCGCGGTTGCTTCACGGATTACCAGAGCCGACTCTACTTCGACGGGCGCAACCCCGCTCGATCGCAGGCCGAAATTGTGATGTCCACCGCCAGCGTCGACACGGGTGTGGAACAACGTGACGCCCACCTGGTCGGCCGTGACTTCCTGGACGCCGCGGCCTACCCCCGTATGCGATTCACCAGCACCGCGGTGCAACTCGCGGCCACCGACCTCTACCGCATGACTGGTGACCTCACCATCAAAGACACCACCCGTCCTGTCACAGTGGAGCTGACCTACATAGGCCACGTCACCGATCCCTTCGGCTATGAGCGGGTCGGCTTCGACGGCACCACCACCATCAATCGCTCGGAATGGGGCCTGACATACAACAGCAGGCTGGCCGAGGGGGGCGTGATGGTAAGTGAGAAAGTGCGCCTCCAATTCGACATCGCCGCCATCCGCACCGTCCCGTCGGCCGGCTGAGCCTTTGTTCCGCTGAATTGCTCGGATCCGGGATCCGCCAGGGCGGCGTGGCACCGCACCCGACGGGAGAGGCGGTCCGGATCCGGCATCTCTGCGCAGGACGGCAGGCTTCCCTGGGCCGGCTTCCCCAAGGCCGCTGGGATCCGCGCCGCACGAGACCGGCGATGGCGGCGGGCCTCGAGGACGCGGCCGCCGCTGGCCACACAGTGCAGACCGCACTGCCGAACAACTCGGAAGTGGCGATCTTCATCCCGAACATGTATCCCAAACCAGATACGCGGGCCTGCGGCTGTTCACCGTGCGCGTGGACGAGCACGTGGTCCTCGTCCACGCGCACCACCTCATCGGTGACGGCTGCAGTGCGGCCCTGCTCGTCCGGAACCGCTCACCGCGTACGACCGGCTCGACCGCGGCCTTCCGCACGGCCTGCCGCCCCAGCTCAGCACCTTCCGCGACCACATCGCCCTCGCCGCCGGGCGCACAGGCCCTGAGGCCCGCAGGCCGAGGCGTGACACTCTGCTGCAGGATCACTATGTTTCGCTAATCCGGCTGATGAGCCTCCGCGGTCCGGCGCTCCTCGTCCGGCGCCACCAGCGACTGGGTGAGTGGAATCCGCGACAGCCCGAGGACTCCCGCGGCGATCAGCGCGACACCGAACAGCTGGGGC
This sequence comes from Streptomyces sp. KR55, assembly GCF_052245645.1. Lineage (NCBI taxonomy): Bacteria > Bacillati > Actinomycetota > Actinomycetes > Kitasatosporales > Streptomycetaceae > Streptomyces > Streptomyces sp. KR55. The sequence goes on from NZ_JBQQCE010000035.1 coordinate 26,535, forward strand.
AGCAGCCACCACCCGGAGCGGATCTCCTCCTCGTACAGGGTGATGCCGAGTGCGAGGCTCACCATCGCGTCCCCGAGGGTGAGGGCGGGCTGCGAGGCGACCAACGGACCGGCCTGCATCGCGTTCTCCAGGAGGAACAGCGCGCACACGCCGGTGGCGGCGAATGCGTAGGTCTGCCAGGCGGAGAAGAAGCCCACGAGCCCTTGCTCGTCGAGGATGTGCGTGGAGGCCTTCATCAGCGCCGCGGTCACCGCGTAACTGATCGCTGTCGCCGCCCCCAGACACGCGGCCCGGGCGCGGCCCTCCGGGCGCCGGAGGGCCGCGAGAGCGAGGGCGACGACCGCCCCCATGCACACGGTGAGGGCGGGAATCCAGCGGTCCAGCGCCACATGGGTGCGATTGCCGGTGGGGGACGCGGCGGCGAGCGCGACCGCCAGCCCGGCCACCACCACCGTCACGGCCAGCCAGCCCGTGCCCGGCAGATGCCGGTGCATCAGGAACGAGGCGACGATGAGGGTGAGCGGCAGCTCCAGCACGAACAGCGGCTGCACGATCGTCAGTGGCCCGGTCGCCAGCGCCAGCGCCTGGCAGACACCGGCGGCGATCACCGCGAGGATGCCGGACAGCCAGACGGGCCGCCGCAGCAGATCGAGCATCAGCCCGGCCCGGAACCCTTGGGAGCGCGGCACGGTGAGCGCCGCCTTGCGCTGCAGCACCGTCGCGACGGCGTTGCTGAAGGCCGCGCAGAGCGCGAAGACGATGGGGAGCAGGGTGTGCAGCGTGGCCACCTCCCGGATCGGCGGGCCTGTGACGTCGGCTGTGCCTCCTCCTGCCATGGTCGCCTCGATGCGGTCACGAGCGCGATCGGAGCCCCGGGCTGCGGACCATTGATCACCGGCCGACCATGGACGCGGCGCATGCGGAGTCGTGCATGGGCCCCGTCGGCGCTGCTGCGGCTGAGAGGACCGTGCCCCTGCGCGTGCCGAGGCCCGAGCGCACGAGGATCGTGCACCGCGCCATCCGGGTGACGGCGGCGGCGCCGACGCCGTGATCGCACCAGCCACACCATGATCATTCCAGGCTGACAACGCCGCCAGAAGGGTCGGTGACAACGTTGCCGAACAGTGCACCGTCGGCCTGGCTCCGTCAAGACCTCCGACTCGTCGCGCGACATGTTTCTTTAAATTAGTAATAAATATTGACAGGGTTTCGGCCACGGGACACAGTCTTCGCCGTGACGCCGTCGGCCCCAGGCATCCGCGCGGCCCGCGTCACCTCCTCCTGCTTCCCAACCTCCGGGAGAGGCACGTGACTTCACGCCCACCCGCACAACGAACCCGACACCGGCAGGCCGCCCGGCTCGCCCTCGCGGCGGCGATCGCCGTGGTCCTGACCGCGTCGGCCGTCCCCGCCGCCACCGCGGACACCGCCGTGGACCAGGGAGCGCCCGCGTACTACGACAGCGGCCTCGCGCCGACGCCGTACATGGGCTGGAACACCTACTACGGGCTCGGCGCGCCCACCGAGAAGGAGGTCCGCGCGGTCGCCGACAAACTCGTCAGCAGCGGGCTGCGTGACAGCGGCTACGACATCGTGTGGCTGGACGGCGGCTGGCAGGCCGACAACCCCCGTGACGCGCAGGGGCGGTTGGCGGCCCATCCCGACCGCTTCCCCTCCGGCATCCCGGCCCTGGTCTCCTACCTCCACCGGCGCGGACTGAAGGCCGGCATCTACACTGACGCTGGCACCTATGACGGCGGCAAGATGTGCGGACTCGGCAGTCGCGGCCACTACCTGGAGGACGCGCGGCAGTTCGCCGAGTGGAAGATCGACGCCATCAAGGTCGACTTCCTGTGCGGCATCAGCGAGAAGCTCGATCCGGGGCCCGCGTTCAAGGAGTTCAGCGACGCCGTCGCCAAGTCCGGGCGCAGGATGCTGCTCAACCTGTGCAACCCGCTCACCGACGACTGGGGTCTGCCGCACACGCCCGAGCAGGACGCCCACAACACGTACGCCTACGCCCCGACGATCGCGGACTCCTGGCGCACCGGCACCGACATCGCCTGGGGCACACCGAGCCCGGGCCAGTGGCCCAACGTGCTGCGCAACATGGACGCCAACGCCTGGCATCCCGAGGCGCAGGGCCCCGGGCACTACAACGACCCCGACTACCTCATCCCCATGCGCCGCATGGCCGACGGCTCCCTGGAGCTGACCGAGGAGGAGTCCACCACCCAGTTCGTGATGTGGGCCGAGATGGCCTCGCCGCTCGTCCTCGGTTCCGACCCCCGCACCCTGTCCGCGTCGATGATCGCCACCCTGCGCAACCCGGAGATCATCGCCGTCAACCAGGACCCGCTCGCCGTCCAGGGCGTACGCGTGGCCACCGACTCCGTCGGCGACGTCTACAGCAAGGTCCTCACCGGGCACGGCCGGCGTGCCGTCGTCCTGCTCAACCGCTCCGACCAGTCCGCCCGACGCACCGTGAACTTCGCCGACGTGGCGCTGGGTGGAGCGGTCGACGTGCACGACCTCAGGGAGCGCGCCGACCGCGGCACGCACACCGGCTCGTACACCGTGGAAGTCCCCGCCCACGGAACCGCGTTCCTCGAGCTCACCGGTGAGGACACCCTGCCCGGCGTGGACCTGGGCCAGAAGGCCACGGCAAGCCCGGCTGTGGTGCGCGACGGCGACACGCTGACCACCTTCTTCCGGGGACCGGACGGGACGCTGGTCCAGCACGTCGCCGACGGCAGCGGCACCCCGCGCAAGCATGACCTCGCAGGCCCGGTCAGGGGCGGGATCCTCGGCCAGCCGGCCGCCCACGCCTCCGCCGGCGGCCGTATCGACGTCTTCGTGCGCGGCGCCGACTCCCGGGCCTATCGGCGGGTCTTCTCGGCCGGGCGCTGGGGCGAGTGGCAGAGCCTGGGTGGGCAGTTGACCGACGCGCCGTCCGTGGCGTTCACCGACCCGGCGCACTGGACCCTCGTCGCCCGCGGTGCGGACGGCGGGATCGTGCAGCGCGGCCCCGCCTCGGACTGGTCGTCGCTCGGCATGCCCGGCGGGCGCACGACGTACGGCAGACCGGCCGCCGCCGTCGACGCCCAGGGGCGCGTCCATGTGGCGGTGCGCACCGCGGCGGACGACGTGTGGACGCGGTCCCGCGACGCCTCCGGGGAATGGTCGGCGTGGACGTCGCTCGGCGGGACCGTGAGCGGCAGCCCGACCCTCGTCACCGTGGGGGACGCCGTCGTGCTGTACGCACGGGCGGGCGACTACACCCTCTGGCAGCAGCGGTACTCCTCCGGTGCCTGGCAGGGCTGGACCAAGCGGCATGAGTTCCCCAGCGCCGCCTTCGAGGGCGCGCTCGGGGCTGTCGCGGGGCCGGACGGCGCGGTCGACGCGGTGTTCCGCGGGGTCGACGGGCGCGTCCACCGCACCCAGTTCAAATAAATTAGTAATTAATCTTGACGTGGCGGAAGCGCCACGCGAACCTGGATCCGCCGCGAGCGGGGCCCGCCGTCAGGAGGGCCGGCCCCGCCGTGCGGATCCACAGGGAGCCCTCCATGACGAACCATCAGCCCAGCCGACGGCGCTTCCTCGCCGGACTCGGTGCCGCCGGGACGACGGCACTGCTCAGCGGCTGCGTCACCTCCACCTCCTCGTCCAAGTCGCCCTCCGAGGGCGCGGTCACCCTCCAGTCCAATCTGTCCGCACCGCAGGCCAAGGCCGCCATGGAAGATCTGGTGGCCGCCTACGCCAAGAAGGGGTCCGGACGCGTCAGCCTGAACACCATCGCCGCGGAGACCTTCCGCACCCAGCTGCCGACGTACCTGACCTCCGCCAACCCGCCGGACGTGTACACCTGGTACCCCGGCTCGGTGGCCGAGGCCTACGCGAAGAAGGACCTGCTGCTCGACCTCGACGAGGTCTGGCAGACGTCCCCCGACCTCAAGCAGTACTCCAAAGCCCTGCAGAGCCTGTGCACCGCGAGCTCGGGCAAGAAGGTCTTCGTGCCCACCACCTACTACTGGTGGGGCATGTTCTACCGGAAGTCGAACTTCGCCAAGTGGGGCGTGAGCGAGCCGAAGAGCTGGGACGACTTCCTCGACCTGTGCGACAAACTCAAGAGCAAGGGTGTCGCCCCGATCGGTCTCGGTGCCGGCGGCAACACGGCGTGGGTGGCCTCCGCCTGGTTCGACTACCTCGACATCCGCATCAACGGCGCCGAGTACCACCGTCAACTGCTCGCCGGACAGCACCGCTTCGACGACCCCGAGGTGCGCAAGGTCTTCGACCGCTGGCGGGAGGTGCTGCCGTACTTCGACCCGAACGGCACCGCCGTCGCCTTCCAGGACGCCACGACCGCCCTGCTCAACGGCCGCAGCGGCATGATGCTGATCGGCACGTTCTTCGCCGACGCCGCCCCCAAGGACGCCCTCGACGACATCGACTTCTTCCGGTTCCCGGTCATCGACCCGAAGGTCCCGCTCGCCGAGGAAGCCCCCACCGACGGCTACTTCGCCAGTGCCCGCACCGGGCGCCGCGACCAGGTGCACGACCTGCTGAGCTACCTCGCCACCGCCGAGGCGCAGGAGATCTACATCAAGGGCTCCTCCGGCACCGCCCTGCCGTGCCACCCGGACGCGAAGGACGCGGGCACCGCCCTGGTGCAAAAGGGCCGCAGGCACATCGAAGAAGCAGTGGACATCACCCAGTTCTTCAACCGGGACTCCAGCGACGCACTCCAGCCCACCGCCAACACCGCGCTGATCAAGTTCATCGCCGAGCCGAAGAACATCTACGGCATCCTCACCGACTGGCAGCGCGAGGCCGAGAAGATCTGGAAGGCCTGACGTGGCCGTCCTGACCCAACCCGCACGGAAGTCCCCGGCCCCGCCACCGCCCCGCGGCCGACGGGGGCGGGGCCCCCGCCGCACCCCTCCGCTGGTGCTCGCCTTCGTCCTCGTCCCGCTGCTCGTCGAGGCGCTGTGGGTGTTCTGGCCCGCGCTGCAGGGCTTCTACCTCGCCTTCACCAGCTGGGACGGCGTCTCGGCGCCCACGTTCATCGGCCTGGACAACTTCCGGGAGATGGCCCACGACGATGTCTTCCACACCGCCGCCCTCGACACCGTGCTGTGGCTGGTGCTGTTCGGCGGCCTGTCCGCGGTCCTCGGCCTGGCCACCGCGCTGCTGCTCCAGCAGGAGCGCCGCGGCGTCGGCTTCTACCGCGCCGCCCTGTTCCTGCCCGTCGTCTTCTCCCTGGTCGCCACCGCCCTTGTCTGGCAGGCCATCTACCAGCCCGACGGAGTCCTCAACCGCCTCCTGGAAACGGTGGGCCTCGGCAGCCTGCGCCACGCCTGGCTCGCCGACCAGGACACCGCCCTGTACGCCGTGATCGTGCCCGCGCTGTGGCGGCAGATCGGCTACGTGATGGTGCTCTACCTCGCCGGCCTCAAAGGCATCGACCCGGCCCTGTACGAGGCCGCCAAGGTCGACGGCGCCGGACCCTGGCAGCGCTTCCGCCATGTGACGCTGCCTCAACTGCGCAGCGTCAACGCCGTCGTTCTGTCGGTCATCATCATCGACTCGCTGCGCTCCTTCGACGTCGTGTGGTCACTCACCCGCGGCGGCCCCTACCACTCGTCCGAGCTGCTGAGCACCTACATGTACTCCACCGCCTTCCAGTCCCTGCGCCTGGGATACGGCTCCGCCCTGGCCGTTGTGATCTTCGTGCTGGCCTTCGGGGTCATCGCCTCGTACCTGGTGCGCGCCTTCCGGGAGGCCGACTGATGGCAGCCCTACGTACCTCCGCGGCGCTGCGGCGCCGGCGTGCCGCCACGGCCGGATTCCACCTGGGCGCGGGCACGCTCGCCCTGCTGTGGCTGCTGCCCATCGCCCTGGTGGTGGTGACCAGCCTGCGCTCCTTCAACGACATCTCCGCCCATGGCCTGGGCAGTTGGCCCCACTCGTTCACCCTGGACAACTTCCGGCAGGCCTGGGTCGACGGCGGCCAGCAGCGCGCCCTGATCAACAGCCTGATCGTCACCGTTCCGTGCGTGCTGGTGACCCTCACGCTGGCCGCCATGGCCGCGTTCGCGCTCAGCCGCTACGAGATGCCCCTCAGGCGTTCCCTGCTGCTGCTCATGCTCGGCGGCAACCTGCTCCCGCCGCAGATCCTGCTCATCCCCGTGTCCAAACTCAGCGAGGTGATGGGCGTCTACGACACCCTGCCCGCCCTGATCGGTGTGCAGATCGGCTTCGGCGTCGGCTTCTACGTCTTCGTCCTGCACGGATTCATGCGGTCCATCCCCGCCGAGATCCAGCAGGCAGCCGTCGTCGACGGAGCGGGCCCCTGGCAGATCTTCTGGCGGATCATCCTCCCGCTCACCCGGCCCGCCCTCGCCGCGCTCAGCGCACTGTCGTTCACCTGGATCTTCAACGACCTGCTGTGGGCGATCACCGTGCTGCGCACCGACATCAAGATGCCCATCACCGCGGCCCTGATCGGACTGCAGGGACAGTACGTGTCGATGTGGAACGTGATCGCCGCCGGTTCCGTCATCGCCGCCGCGCCCACCGTGGCCGTGTTCCTCCGCTTCCAGCGCCACTTCGTGGCGGGCCTCAACCTCGGAGCAGTGAAGTGACGTCGTCCCAGCGCTGGACCCTGCGCACCGAGCACACCGGCTACACCGTCCGGCTGTCCCCGGACGGCCCCTGGGCGGAACTGGACGCCTGGGGACCGCACGGCGTCGAGACCGGGCCGTCGGCGCTGGACTGGTCGCACCGCACCCACTTCATCACGCCCGCCGACGCCGCCCCCGCGGAGTATCTCCCGTACGGAATGAGGCCGTTCACCGGCGCCGACCTCATCGCGAGCCGCCCGGGCCACGAACGCGGCGCCTGGTGGACCTTCGAGGAAGCACGCACGGACGGGCACAGCCTCAGGCTGACCTTCACCGACGACCTCCTCGGCCTGCGCACCACCCTGTGCTACGCCACCGTGCCCGGCACCGACGTCCTGCACCGCTGGACCGAGCTCACCTGCACGGGCGGCGAGGAACTGCGCCTGGAACGGCTCGACTCGGCCGCCGTGAACGTCCCCGTCACCGCCGGGGCCCGCCTGACGTACCTGTCCGGGCAGTGGTCGCAGGAGTTCCAGCGCACCCAACTCGACCTGACCAGGGGCACGTTCACCATCGGCAGCACCCAGGGCGTGCCCGGTCACGCGTACGCACCCTGGCTCGCCGTCCAGGACGCCGCGGCACCGCACGACGCACCCGCCTCCACCTACGGTGTGGCCCTGGAGTGGCCCGGCAACTGGCACATCACCGCCGAGGCGGAACCCGGCGCGGCGGTGCGCGTGCGGGCAGGCCGCGTACCGCACGAAGGGGTGGTCCACCTGGCACCCGGCGACACCCTGACCACCCCCCGCCTCGCCTGCGCCTTCAGCACGGACGGACTCGACGGGCTGTCCCGCGTCTGGCACCGCTACGAGCGCCGCCTCGCCGGCGAGCGGCTGCACCGCCCCCGCAAGGTCCTCTACAACTCCTGGGAGGCCACCGGATTCGACGTCGACGCGACGGACCAGCTTCAGCTCGCGAAGACGGCCGCGGACCTCGGGGTCGAGCTGTTCGTCGTCGACGACGGCTGGTTCACCGGCCGTGCCGACGACACCGGGGGACTGGGCGACTGGTACCCCGACCCGGAGGCGTTCCCGCAGGGCTTCGACCGGTTCGTCGCGGACGTCCGCGCCCTGGGCCTGGACTTCGGGCTGTGGGTCGAACCCGAAGCCGTCAGCCCCGGCAGCCGACTGCACGCCGAGCACCCCGACTGGGTCTACCGGATCGACGGCCGTCCCGCGCGCCTGGTGCGCAACCAGCTGCTGCTGGACCTGGGCCGCACCGATGTGCAGGACTTCGTGATCGCCACCCTCGACCGGCTCCTGACCGACCACGACATCGGCTATCTCAAGTGGGACATGAACCGGCCACCGACCGAACGCGGCCGGCCGGACGCCGGACCCGCCGACCACCTCGACCTCGACGCCGGCCACGTCGCCGGCTACCTGCGCGTCCTGGACCACCTGCGCCGCGCCCACCCCACGGTCACGGTCGAGGGCTGCGCAGGCGGCGGCGGCCGCGTCGACCACGCCACCCTCGCCCGCACCGACGTCGTCTGGCCCAGCGACAACACCGCCCCCCTGGACCGGCTGCGCATCCAGTACGGCTTCCTGCACGCCCATGCACCGCACACGATGAGCTCCTGGGTCACCGACGCCCCCGGCGTGTTCGACCCGCGCCCGCGCAGCCTCGCCTTCCGGTTCGTCACCGCGCTGTGCGGCGTCCTCGGTATCGGCGCCGACCTGCGCGCCTGGACCCAGGAGCAGCGCACCGAAGCGGCCGAGTGGATCGCCCGCTACAAACAGGTCCGCGACGTCGTCCACCACGGTGAGGCCCGGCTGCTCGGCACGCCGGACGACACCACCTGCGCAGTGCAGTACGCCGCCGAGGACGGACGCCGCGTCGTGGTCGCCGCGTTCAGCACCGGACGCCTGGACGGCGCCCCGCTCGTCCCCGGCCGCCCCGCCCGGCTGCGGCTGCGCGGCCTCGACCCGGCCGCCACCTACCGGGACACCGCGACCGCCACCACGTACAGCGGCGCCCACCTGCTGCACTACGGGCTGCCGTGCGCGTGGAGCGCCCATCATGATGCGGAACTGGTGGTACTGACACGTCAGTAGACCCACGACCGGCATACGTTCACCCCACGCCCGTCCCACCGCGGGCCCCGCACACGAAGGAGCCGAACGCCACGATGGACCAGTCACGACGGTACGGTGCCCGCTTCACCGGCCGCACGGCCGTGGTCACCGGCGCCGCCTCCGGCATCGGAGCCGCCACGGCCGAACGCCTCGCCCGGGAGGGCGCCGCAGTGATACTCGCCGACATCGCCGCCGACCGCGGCGAGGCGGTGGCCGAGCGGATCACCAAGGACGGCGGCCGGGCCTCGTTCGTGACCGCGGATGTCGCCGCCGAGGACGACTGGAGCCGCATCGTCGCCGCCGCCCACGCCTTCGGACCCGTGGACGTCCTCGTCAGCAACGCCTACACCGTCGACGTCACCCCCGCCCACGCCATGCGCCTGGAATCCTGGCAGCGGCAGCTCGCCGTCAACGTCACCGGCAGCTTCCTCGGCGTCAGGGCGGCGCTGGACGACCTGCGCAGCCGCCGCGGAGCGTTCGTCCTCACCTCCTCCTTCCACGCCCACCGGGGCATCCCCGGACATCCCGCCTACGCGGCGTCCAAGGGAGCCCTGCTGTCCCTGTGCGGCCAACTCGCCGTCGAATACGGGCCCGAGGTCCGCGTCAACGCCGTCCTGCCGGGCCCGATCCTCACCGCCGCCTGGGACAGGGTGCCGCCCGAGGAGCGGCAGCGCAGCATCGCCGAGACCGCGGCCCGCCGCTTCGGCACCCCCGAGGAAGTGGCCGCGGCCATCGCGTTCCTCAGCGCCGACGAAGCCTCCTTCATCACCGGCTCCAGCCTCCTCGTCGACGGGAGCTGGCGCGTCGTGAAGGC
>NZ_JBQQCE010000350.1:0-10630 GCF_052245645.1 Streptomyces sp. KR55
CCGGGGTGAAGGCACGCAGGCGCATCAGGTCGGTGTTGACCAGGTTGATGCCGATCTTGACGCTGATCAGGTCGGCGGGGGTGTCCCGCAGTGCGCGCGCGGTGAACGGGTCGAGCAGGGCGCTGCCGCCGAGACCGAGGTTGACCAGTTCCACGCCGGCGAGTGAGGCGGCGCGGGCCGGCCAGGTGGCGGTGGGGCTTGCGGCGTCGGAGCCGTGGCTGATCGAACTGCCGTGGTGCAGCCACACCTTGCGGCCCCGGTCCGGCACGGGCTCCACGGGTGCGTCGGTGCGCAGGGCGACGAGTTCGGTGGTCTCGTTGTGCGGCAGCCAGATCTCGACGTCCTTCATCCGGTCGGGCAGGCCGGTGAAGCGGAGGGTGCCGGGCGGGCCGGGCCGGCTCTCGGTGGTGCCGGTGGCCATGTCGATGGTCAGGGTGTTGCCGCCGGTCACGCTGCCCTGGCCGGCCAGGCGGCCGTCGACGAGCAGGTCGTAGATGCCGTCCGGGCGGGGCGGGGCGCCCGCGTAGACCCGTTTGGTGGGCAGCGTGTCCAGTTCGACGGCGGTGGCCTCGGTGCGGAGGACCAGCCGTACGCCGGAGGGCTGTGACTCCGCCATGGCGAGCTGTCCGTCGGCGCACTGGGCGCGGGCCCGGGCGGGCAGCCGGTGCGGCAGCACACCGTGCGCGGTGTGTTCCAGTTCGAGGGCACCGCGCAGGAGGTCCGCGGTGATGGGCGTGGTGATCCAGGTGGGGTGGGGGTGCATGGCCTCGGCCTGTTGATGGAGGGGGTCGCTCGGATCGAGGTCTTCGGGAGGTTCCGGGTCAGGGCGTGGGCGGCCAGTTGCGCAGAAGGGCGTCGAGGGCGTCCAGGATCCGTGTCCAGGACTCCTGCGCGTCGGGGGCGCTGTGGCTGAATCCGCCTGCCGTCTCCAGGCTGACGTAGCCGTGGAAGACGCTGCCCAGCAGGCGGACCGCATGTGTCTGGTCCGGCTCCGTCAGGTCGTAGCCGCGCAGGATCGCCCGCGTCATCTGTGCGTGTCTGACGCCGGCGCCGGCCGCGGCCGTCTCGGGGTCGAGCCTGAGCTGCGCCGCGGCGTAGCGCCCGGGATGCTCCCGGGCGTAGTCGCGGTAGACGTCGGCGAAGGCGATCAGGGCGTCCTTGCCGGCCCGCCCCGCCAGGGCGTCGGCGGCCCGGTCGGCGAGTTCCTCCAGGGCGAGCAGGGCGATCCTGGTCCTGAGGTCCTGGGAGTTCTTCAGATGCGAGTACAGACTCGCGACCTTGACATCGAACCGTCTGGCCAGCGCCGAGACGGTCACCTGGTCGAAGCCGACCTCGTCGGCCAGTTCCGCCCCGGCCAGGGCCAGGCGTTCGGGAGTCAGTCCTGCACGTGCCATAGCCTTCCCTCGTTCGACAGACTCGATTATGCGCTTGCCTAATGCCTTTAGGCAAGCCGCTCTGCCGCTTCGGGAAGTCTCCGACCCGACTCCCGGAACCTAGGGTCGGTACACCTTCCCCGGCACCGCCTTCCCCGGAGCCAGCAGTTGTGGGACGGTCACGAACACATACCCGCGCTCCTTCAGCGCGTCGATGATCCCCGGCACCGCGGGGACGGTCCCCGGGTAGATGTCGTGGAGCAGGATGATCCCGTCCCGGGACGCCTGCGCGAGGACGCGCTTTTGGATCAGTGCCGAGTCGTTCGTCCGGTAGTCCTTTGCGGTGACGCTCCACAGGACCTCCGCGAGGCCGAGTTCGCGGCAGATCTCGTGGACGGTGTCGTTCGTACGGCCCTGGGGCGGCCGCATGAGGGTCGGGCGCCGGCCGGTGAGGCGCTCTATCTCGTCGTTCGGGCGTTGAAGTTCCTCGCGTATCTCGTCCGGCTCCAGGCGGGTCAGGATCTTGTGGTCCCAGGTGTGGCTCGCCACCTCGTGGCCCTCGTCGGCCATCTGCCGGACCAGCTCCGGGTACTTCTCGATGTGCCGCTCGCCGAGCAGGAAGAAGGTCGCCGGGACCTGCTGTTCCTTCAGGATCTCGAGCAGACGCGGGGAGTTCTCGCTGGGTCCCGCGTCGAAGGTGAGCGCGATGCACTTGGCCTGCCGGCAGTCGACGCTTCCGAACCGGGCGGCCTGGATGCCGGCCGCGGCCTGGGCGCGGGCGGCGCTCGGCGCGGTGGTGGCCAGGCTCGCGCACCCCGTCAGCGCGACGGTCGCCAGCAGCGCGGCGGTGGCACGGAACGCGGGCCCCGTTCTTTTCATCTTCCTGGTCAGAGAAGGCATGCGCGGACTATACACGGTATGTATAGATGGAGTTTATAGTGGGTGTCCGCGGGCCCCTCCGCCCGAGCCGTAACTCTGAGTAATGCTCAGGGTGACGTACAGTTGAGCACTGGACGGGGCGACCGGAGGGAGTGACGTGCCGTTGGATTCGGTACGGTTCGCGATCCTGGGGCCGGTCCGCGTCTGGCGTGCGGGGCAGGAGCTGAGCCTCGGGCGCCCCCAGGAACGGGCTCTGCTGGCCCTGCTGCTGGTTCGGGCGGGTCAGCCTGCCGCCGTCCACGACATCGTCACCGCACTGTGGGGTCCGAACCCACCGCACAGCGCGGTCAATGTAGTCCGCCGCCATGTCGGAACGCTGCGCCGCCTGCTGGAGCCGGGGCTGCCGACCCGCTCGGAGGGCCGCTGGCTGCACCGGGACGCCGGCGGCTACCGACTCGTCACCGACAGCGACTCACTGGACCTCCTCCACTTCCGCAGGCTGCGCGAAGAGGCCCGGCAGGCCGCCGCGGACGGGGCGTATCAAGGGGCCGTGGAGCTCCTCACGCAGGCGCTGGCCCTCTGGCAGGGACCGGTCGCCTCCGGCATCCCCCCGGAGACACGTGCGCACCTGGCGCTCGACGCGCTGGAACACGAGTACCTCACGGCCGTGCGGGAGGCCGCCGACGCCGCCCTGCACGCCGGTGTGCCGGACGCGGTCCTGCCCGTACTCCGCAGTGCCGCGGCCGACCACCCGCTGGACGAACCCCTGCTGGCCAGACTGATCCTCGCCCTGGCCGGCACCGGTCTGCGGCCGGAGGCGCTGACCACCTACCAGGCCGTCAGCGCACGGCTCGCGGACGAGCTGGGGATCGACCCCGGTCCGGAACTGCGCGACGCCCACCGGGCGGTCCTGGCCGGCGCGCCCGCCCCGGCCGCCGGGGCCGAGCCTCGTCCCGCCGCGCGGACGGCCGCCCATCCCGTCCCCGTACAACTGCCGCACGAACTGCCGGTCTTCACCGGCCGGCGGGCCGAGCTGGACCAGGCGCTCGCGCTGTTCGCCGACGACGCGCGGACGGCCGGGACGGTGGTGATCGGCGGGATGGCGGGTGTCGGCAAGACCACGCTCGCCGTGCATCTCGCGCACCGGATCGCCGGCCGGTTTCCCGACGGTCAGCTCTACGTCAACCTGCGGGGCTTCGACCCCTCCGGGGCGATCATGGAACCGAGCGAGGCGGTACGCGGCTTCCTCGACGCCCTGGGCGTGCCGCCCGAACGCATTCCACGCCACGTGGACGCGCAGACCGCGCTCTACCGCAGCGTGCTGGCCGGACGCCGGGTCCTCGTCCTGCTGGACAACGCACGCGACACCGACCAGATACGGCCACTGCTGCCCGGCACCCCCGGCTGTCTCACCATCGTCACCAGCCGCAACGAACTGTCCGGCCTGGTGGCCGCGCATGCGGCCCATCGGCTGACCCTGCGTCCGTTCGACGCCGACCAGGCACGGGCCTTCCTCGTCCGCCGGCTGGGATCCGAACGCGTCACGGCCGAGCCCAGTGCGGTGGACGAGATCACCCGGCTGTGCGCCGGACTGCCGCTCGCGCTGGCCTGCGTCGCCGCGCGCGCCGCCGCCCACCCGCACTTCCCGCTGTCCGCCGTCGCCGCCGAACTGCGCGAGGCCCACGGCAGCCTCGATGCCTTCGCCAGGACCGACACCTCCGCGGACGTCGGCACGGTGTTCTCCTGGTCCTCCCGTGTCCTGACGCCGGAAGCCGCCCGGCTCTTCCGGCTCCTCGCCCTGCACCCCGGCCCGGACTTCACGGCACCGGCCGCGGCCGCCCTGGCCGGCCTTCCGGTACGGCGGGCACGGCTGCTGCTGGCCGAGCTCTCCGGCGCCCACCTCATCAGCGAGCACGCCCCCGGCCGCCACACCTTCCACGACCTGCTGCGCGCCCACGCCGCCGAACTCGTGCACGCCGAGCACCCGGAGGCCGAGCGCCGCACGGCCGCGCACCGCCTCTACCAGCACTACGCGCACACCGCCCACGCCGCCGGTGCGCTGCTCGCGCCGAACGGGGATCCCGTGCCCCAGCCGGCCCCGGCAGACGTGCAGGACGTACCCCCCGAGCCGCTCGCCGACGACCACCACGCCCTGGCCTGGCTCACCGCCGAACACCCCGTGCTGCTCGCCGTCCTCGACGCGGCCGCTGGCTCCGGTCACGACCGGCTCGCCTGCCTGCTGGCCTGGTCGCTCGAGCCGTACTTCGACCGGCGGGGCCACTGGCACGACGGGCTGGCCGCGCAGCGCACCGCGCTCGACGCCGCCCTCCGGCTGGCCGACCGTGCCCTGGAGACCCGTGGGATGCGCGGACTGGCCCGGGCCGAGGGCCGACTGGGCCTGCACGAGCTGTCCCGCCCCCGCCTCGACCGTGCCCTGGCCATGGCCGCCGAACTGGGCGACGCCATCGGCCGCGCGAACACCCACCGCAGCCTGGGCTGGGAGAGCGAGCAGCAGGGCGATCTCGCCGGTGCCCTCCGGCACAACCAGCTGGCCCTGGACCTCTTCCGGGCCGTCGGCCACCAGGCAGCGGAGGCCGGTGTCCTCAACTCCGTCGGCTGGTACCACTCCCAGCTCGGGGAGCACCGTGAGGCGCTGCGCCACTGCTTCCGGGCCCTGACCCTCCTGCAGGAACTGGGCGACCGCTACGGACAGGCCGCCACCTGGGACAGCATCGCCTACGCCTACCACCACCTGGGCCGCCACCCGCAGGCTCTCCTCGGCTACCGCAACGCGCTCGCGCTCTACCGGGAACTCGGGGTGCCGTACATGGAGGCCGAGACCCTCAGTCGCATGGGCGACACCCATCTCGCGACCGGAGACCTCCCGGGAGCCCGCGCCTCCTGGCAGCAGGCCCGCGACCTCTTCACCGCGCTCGGACACCCCGGCGCCGACCGGGTCGCTGCCCGGCTGGCCGGGCAGCAGGGCCACGAGCAGGAGGAACATGTCGGCCCCGCGTGACGGCGGGCGCTTCTACGCTGTGCGGGGGCGCGGCCGGTCCGGCGCCCGATGGTGCGCGGCAAGACGGAGCTCAGAACGATGATTCGGTTCGAGGTGCTGGGGCCCCTACGGGTGTGGCAGGGGGAGCGGGAGCTGGATCTCGGGTATCCCCAACAGCGCGCCCTGCTCGGTCTGCTGCTGGTGCAGGCCGGCCGCCCGGTGCAGTTGAGCGAGATCGTCGACGCGCTGTGGGCGGGCAGGCCGCCGGCCACCGCACGGAACGTGGTGCGCCGTTACGCCGGTTCGCTGCGGCGGCTGCTCGAACCGGGACTGCCGCCGCGGGCGCCCGGACGACGCCTGCTGCGCCGCACCGGCGGCTATGTGCTGGAGGCGGAGACCGAGGAGGTCGATCTGCTGCGGTTCCGCGACCTCACCCGGCGGGGCAAGCGGGCCGCCGTCACCGGACGGCCCGAGGTGGCGGTGCGGCACTTCGCCGACGCGCTGAGCCTGTGGCAGGGGCGGGTGGCGATGGGCGTGCCCGCGGTCACGCGCGAGCACGCGCCGTTCGCCGACGTGGAGCGCGAGCTGGCGCACACCACGCAGATGGCGGCCGACGCGGCACTGCTGTGCGGCCGCACGGAGCGCGTTCTGCCCAGCCTCCGCCAGGCCGTCGGACTCGACCCGCTCAACGAGTCGTTGCACGCCAGGCTGGTCCTGTCGCTGGCGGCATGCGGACTGCAGGCGGAGGCACTGGCGGCGTACGACGACATCCGCCGCCGACTGGACAAGGAACTCGGCGTCTCTCCCGGTCCCGAACTCGGCGCGGCCCACACCCGGGTGCTCCGTCAGCAGGTGCAGCCGCTCGAGCAGCCGACGCGGACGGCCGGCCCGGCGCCCGGCACGGCGCGGCCGGACCCCGTCGAGCCGTACGCCCGGCCCGCCCAGTTGCCGCCCGACCTCACCGTGTTCGCCGGCCGACGAGCCGAACTCGCCGCCCTCACCGACGTCGCGGCGACCTCCGCCGGAGCACCCGCGACGATCCTGATCAGCGGAATGGCGGGCATCGGCAAGACCACACTGGCGGTGCACTGGGCCCACCAGGTCGCCGAGCGGTTCCCGGACGGCCAACTCCACATCGGGCTGCGCGGCTTCGACCCCGCCCGGCCGGCGCTGCACCCCCCGCAGGCGCTGCGCATGATGCTCGGAGCGCTGGGCGTGCCCCCGGACCGCGTCCCGGAGGAGGACTGCGTGGACGCGCTCGGCGGCCTGTACCGCGGTGTGCTGGCGGACCGGCGGATCCTCATCGTCCTCGACGACGCCGCCGACGCCGAACAGATACGCCCGCTGCTGCCCGCCTCGCCGGGCTGCCTGGCCGTGGTCACCAGCCGTAACGCACTCGCCGGCCTGATCGCCTCCGGCGCCCACCCGCTGCGCCTGGAACCGCCGTCCCCGGCGGACGCCCGCTCCACGCTGGGCCTGCGGATCGGACCCGCCCGCCTGGCCGCCGAGCCCGAGGCGGCCGACGAGATCGTCGCCCGGTGCGGCCGCCTGCCCCTGGCGCTGGCCGTGGTCGCCGCACGCGCTGTCGGCCGCCCGGACTTCCCGCTGTCCGCCATCGCCGCCGAACTCCGTGCCTCCCACGGCAGCCTCGACGCCGTCTCCGCCGTCGACGGCGCCACCGACCTCCGGGCCGCCTTCCTGCGCTCCTACCGGCTTCTGCCGCCCGAGAGCGCCCGGCTGTTCCGGCTGCTGTCGCTGCACCCCGGCCCCGACATCGCCCCGGCCGCCGCCGCCACCCTGGCCGGCCTCCCGGCCCGCCGGGCCCGGCTGGTCCTCGGCGAACTCGCCGACGCCCACCTCGTCACCGAGCATCTGCCCGGCCGCTACGCCCTGCATGACCTGCTGCGCGCCTTCGCCGCCGAACTCACCGAGGCGTACGACGACGCCGGTCGCGCGCCGAACCCGGGGCAAGTCCGGAAGAGTCCGCTGAAAGAGGCCGTGTCACTTCCTTGTCACTTCTTTTGCACACCGGCCGACCTACGCTCCGAACTGAGCGGATGACGGCCTGACCAGGGCACGGGGCAACCCCGGCCCGCGACACCGTCGCCGCTTCACGCACAGACGGTTTCGGCTGGCCTCGGAGGCGACGGCGGATGATGTCCCATACCAGCACCATCGAGGCTCGGAACGAGGAGACGGGCGCGCCACGGCGGACGCCGCTGCGGCAGGACAGGCAAGACAGGCAGGACAGGCAGGACACGGTGTGCCGGATGCCCGGGGGCCTCGACATCGTCGTCACCGACGCGCCGGCCACGGACCTGCCCAGGGAGAAGCGGCCGCACCCGTCGCCCGGCCCGGCGGGCGACGATCCCCGCCCGGCCCGGCGGCCGCTCCGGCTGACCGCCCGGGCCGGCGGCGAGTATCTCTTCGTGGGCATTCGCGGCGGTCACGGCACACCCACCCCGCAGGAACCCGTGGATGTCTCCCTCGGCCCGGGGGACATCTGCTTCTACGACCTCCACCACCCGACGACGCTGGACTTCCCGGAGCGGTTCCGCACCAAGGTGTTCCTCGTGTCGCGCGAATCGCTCGGGCTGGAGGAGTCCGACGTGCACCGGCTCATGAGCACGCCGGTAGCCCGCACCTCCCGCCTGGGCGCCCTGCTGTCGCCGTTCCTGTCCGACCTCGCCGACACCGCCGCCGCGTCCCGCCCTCCGGTCGGCGAGATGCTCGCCCGGAACGCCGTGAACCTCCTGGCCACCCTCGCCGTGGAGCAGCTGGGCGGGGACGGGCCGGGCACACCCGACGCACCGTCACCGCTGATGACGCGGATCCGGGAGTACGTGGAGCTGCATCTGGCGGACCCCGACCTGTCACCGGAGACGATCGCCGGCGCCCATTACATATCCGTCCGGTACCTGCACAAGCTGTTCAAGGACGAGGGCACGACGGTCGGCCGGTGGATCCAGCGCCGCCGGCTCGAGGAGTGCCGACGTGAACTCATGCTGCACACCCGGGGACACCGGACCATCGCGGCGATCGCCAACCGCTGGGGCTTCCTGAGCGCCGCGCACTTCAGCAGGGTCTTCCGCGCCGCCTACGGCATGTCTCCCAGCGAGTGGCGGGACACGGCAGGCCGGGCCGCGCGGGCCGACCGGCGCTGATCCGCCGGGCCGGGTACGACGCCGGGTACGACGAAGCCGTCACGGTCGAGCGGATCGACCGTGACGGACGGGACATCGCGGACTGGTGCGCCCCGCAACCGGGGCGCCAGCGCCTCAGGACGGCGGCCGGGTCCAGGCGGGACCTGAGGCCGAGAGGCGGTAGGCGGTCACCGAGGTGACCGCGATCAGCAGCAGCGACAGACCCAGCGCGAGCACCAGTTGGTCGTGCACCAGGAGCAGGCCGCCGACCAGCGCCCCGAGGAACATCGCCAGCACGGACATGACCCTGCGCCCGGGCCGGGGTGCCGCGCCGCCGGCCGGGTGGGAGTCCGCGGCCAGCCCCGTCAGGGTCAGCGTCAGGACGGTGGTGGTGAGGTCCGGGACGCCCAGGCGCCGGGCGACCGCGTTCTGCAGGCCCATGGCCAGGCCCAGGAACACGATCAGGGTGTACTGGACGCCGGTGCCGACCCTGCCGTCCGTCACCGCGGCGACGACCAGAGTGACGGCGACCAGAACCGTCTGGAGGGCCGTGGCCGCTCCCAGCAGGTGGCCGCGGTGGGCGGCGAACCGCGTGCCCAGCCGTCCGCCCGCGAGCGCGCCGAGCAGGAACGCCACGAGCGAGACGACCGAGGCGGGCGCGGACAGACCGTCGGCGCCCGCCAGCGCGAAGCCCAGGAAGACCACATTGCCGGTCATGTTGGCCACGAAGACGTGCCCGAGGGCCAGGTAGCTCACCGCGTCGACCACGCCGGTCACCACGGTCAGGGCCAGCATCAGCGGAGGCAGCGGACCGTGCCTGTCGCCTGCGCGCGGCACGATCGTGCGGAAGGCGTCAGTCAGCAGCGCGCGCATACCGGTTCCCTTCCGGTGCGGCGGCCGGACGGTGCAGCACCGCGCGGGTGAGCAGGCCGCTCAGCGGTCCCACCAGGATCGCGGCCACGGCGATCCACACCGGCCAGGGCGTCAGGCCGAGCGCGTCGTCCACGGACCAGCGGCCCGGCCCGGTCAGGGCCAGCGCCGCACAGACGACGACGAGGACCAGGGGGTACTCGTAACCGTCGTTCTGCACCCACAGCCCCTTGGGCCACTTGACGGTGCCGGCGACCGTCATCACGCCCATCGCGGCCATCGCCGCCAGGGGCGTCAGCAGCCCGGCCGTCAGGAACAGGCCGGCGCCGATCTGACTGCCGCCCGCGGCGATCGCGGTCAGCGGGCCGCCGCGGAATCCGTCGCGGCGGAACTCCTCGGTCCCGCCCGCCAATCCGTTGCCTCCGAGGAGGTGACTCACCTTCTGCACACCGTGACCGGCGATGAGCAGCCCCACCACCAGCCGGAGGACCAGCAGTCCAGCATCCATCGTGTTCCTGCCTGTTCCTGACGTTCCGTCGTGTGCCGTGCGTCAGCCGGCGGCGTGGGCGCCGATGACGGCCTGGGCGTAGACGATGCCGAGGCCGTACGCCCCGCCGTGCTCCTTCACCACGTCGGTGACGGCCCCGTACGTCTCCGTACGGGCCCAGTCCCGCTGGAGCTCCAGCAGCACCTGCACCCACGTCACCGGAATCGCACCGCCCTGGACCATGCGCTGCACGGCGTGCTCGTGGGCCTGCGGGCTGACGCCGCCGGACGCGTCGGTGACGACGTACACCTCGTAGCCCTGGGCGATCGCGGACAGCGTGGGCAGGACGACGCAGACCTCGGTCCACAGTCCGGCGATGACGAGCTTCTTGCGCCCGGTCGCCTTGACGGCCTCGACGAAGGCGACGTCCTCCCAGGCGTTCATCGTGGTGCGGTCGATGATCTTCTGGTCGGGGAAGACCGCGGCCAGCTGGGGCATGATCGGGCCGGAGAAGGACTCGGCGGCCACGGTGCTCAGCACGACCGGCACGTCGAACGTCCTGGCGGCCTTGGCCAGACCCAGGGTGGAGTTGATGATCGCGGAACGGTCGCCGCTGCCGGTGCCGAAGAACATCTGCGGCTGGTGGTCCACGAACAGCACCGCGCAGTTGTCGGGGGTCAGCAGGTCGGGACTGGGAGCCGCGGTGACCTCGGCGATGTCGACCATGAGAAGTGAGCCTTTCGGTGTGAGTGTCGGCGCGGACGGCCGCCCGCGCCGTGCTGAAGAACCGTCCGGTGGACGGAGCTTGGGGTGGTGTCCCGGCCGGGGCGGCCCAAGCGCCCGGCCCCTGCCGGGAGTTCGCAGGAGTCAGAGAACGAAG
>NZ_JBQQCE010000351.1:0-10629 GCF_052245645.1 Streptomyces sp. KR55
GGAGCAGTTCTCCCGGACCCAGGAGCGGCTGAAGGCCATTCGCGCAGCGGGCGCGGACGTGGCGGTGATGCTGAAGCCGCCGCTGTATCAATCCACATACGACGAGGGGCTGGGAACGGTCTACACCGCCCATTACCGGCCCTCCGAGGGCCGGGTGGCCTACTACTGGCCTGGCGAGTCCTGGGAACAGTCCTTCGATGACTTCGCTCCGGGATCCCGCACGGTAACCATCGGGCAAGTCGGCTGAGAGCGAAGGTTGACCAGGGGCCACCGGTACTCCCGGCGGCCCCTTTCGCTTCGTACGGTGGCAGCACATGGGCCTGTCCGACAGATCACGCATCCGGTCGAACGGCATCGGGCGCGAGGGCCGTGAAATTCCGTTGCTTCCCGGCAACCGGCGGCCTACGGTCCCGATCGTGCTGCCTCCGGTGGAAACGGACGAAGAGTGGGACGCGGTTGTTCCTGACGAGACGGTGATGCGCCCCGGAGTGGAGGACCTCTGTGCACGCCTCGGTCTTGCCGGCGCACCGCTGACTCGTTTCCCGGACGGGTCGCAGCCGGTCTACGCGGTGGGTGACGAGCACGTTCTCAAACTGTTCCCCGGAGCCGCCGCCCAGGACGGCGTCGCCGAAGGCCGCGTCCTCACGCACATCCAGGGACGACTGCCGGTACCGACACCGCAGGTGCGTGACTTCGGTCCGTACGAGAACGGTTGGCGGTACGTCCTGATGTCCCGGCTCCGCGGCGAGAACCTGGCCGGCTCCTGGGACCGCGTTCCGCGGAGCCACCGTGAACGGCTCGTCACCGACGTGGGTGAGACCCTGGCGGTACTGCACTCCCTCAACCCCGATCCTCTCGCAGACGTCCTCGGTCCCGGAGACTGGGGCGCCTTCCTGGACCGCCAATGTGCCGGTGCGGTGGAACAGCAGCGCGCCCACGGACTGCCGGCCGGCTGGCTGGAGCAGATCCCGGACTTCCTGGCCTCGGTCCCACTGCCGCGCACCCCGCACCGTTCCCTGCTCCACACCGAGGTCATGCAGCAGCACTTCCTCGTCGACCCCGACGGGTGGCGCCTGACCGGGCTCTTCGACTTCGAACCAGCCATGATCGGTGACCGCGCGTACGACTTCGTGGGCGTCGGTCTGTTCGTCACCCGCGGTGATCCGGACCTGCTGACCCGGCTCACCAGCGCGTACGGCCACACCTTCGAGCCGTCCGAACTGCTCGCGTACACGGTGCTGCACGTGTACAGCAACCTCCCCTGGTACATGAGGGAACTGTACGTACCTGCCGAAGGAACACTGCTTGCGCTTGCGGAGGCATGGTTCGGCACGGCGTGACGCATGTCTGTCGCAGTGCCGAACCAGCAGTGGGCCAAGGCATCCTCGCAGACCGCCCACGCTGCCCCTTTGGTACGGCATCGGCTTCGCCGTTCCATGCTGCTGGCCCCGTGTCGTCTGGGTCACGTCCGTGGACGTGACCGATGCTGCGGCCCTTGGGGCACCTATCGGATCTCTGAGCACGCTCGTGGTCACCAGGAGGACGGAGGCGAGGTGCGGGTGACCACGGCAGGAAGCCGCCCGCTCTCGATCACCTGCCGCGGCAGTGACAGTCCGAAATGCTCACCGACGACCTTCAACACCCGGCGCTTCTCTTCGACAGGCAACAGTTCCTCGTCCGCGCCGAGCAGGTCATCGATGCTGCCTTCCGGCGGGATGACTCCGGCCGCTTCCAGCGCCGGGCGCAGCAGGTCGGGCTGGGCTCCGGCGGGGTCGTAGCCGAACCCCAACTCGAAGTGCAGCTGTACCTCACCGTCGGCGAGGTACCTGAAGAAGGAGGGTGGATCGTCCGGCCGTGGGTCGAAGATCAGGACCTCGGCGCCGCGGGACGCTGCCGGGTCCAGGGCCCAGCCTTCACTGCCCACGCACTCCACGATGAACGACCAGTCGCCGCTTTGGCCGATGCGGCCGACGCAGTAGATCTGCGTGAGGTCGACCATGCGGTGCGCTTCCTGGATGGTGAGGGCGGGCCCGACCTCGACAGGCTCATGGTCGGCCATACGTTCGGCCAGCTGCTCAGGGGCGAGGCCGCGGGCGCAGGTGATGTACAAGTCGGCGGCGCCCGGGCTCGCGCCGCGCCAGGCATCGGCGATCCATGCAAGATTTTCAGGCATTGCGGTTCACTCCTTCCGTACACAACGTGGGCTGGTGGGGCACAGCGAGAACCAGTGCTGTACCCCACCAGCGGTCAGAAGCCTGTCACGGCTCGGGAACCGTGCAGGCCACGGTCGAAAAAGCAGGTCAACCAGCTGATCGCATCCGTCCGCGCGGTCTGCGAGCACGCCTTCGCGCACCTGAAGAACGGCACATCCTCACCAACCTCCGCCTGGACGTCCGTCACGCCACCACGCTGTTGCGTGCTCTGCTCGTCCTGACGAACCTCGAAGTCACCCGCTGACAGATGGCCTTGAGCCCAGACAACTGCCCACGACCAGCACGAGAACACGACCGACAACCCGCACCAGCCCCCTGACCAGCAACGTCAAGTTGGTGGATCTTCAATGAGGTGGGTTGTCGTTGGCGGCTGTTCCCGGGGCCAGGTACGTGGGTCAGAGGTCGGTCACGAGTAACCGGTAACCGACGTCGATGGTTTCGAGCGTAAGCAGCTCGGCGTGACGGGTTTGCCAGCGGCCGGTCGTCAGGTCGTCCGCGAGCCGGGTCAGGCCGGGTGCGATGGCGTCTTCGCCGGTCTGGGCCAGCATGGAGATCCCGGCGCGCACCTGCCGGTCAAGGTAGGCGTGGGGGCGGCGCCAGTATGCGGCGCCGAATCCGTCCGTGCAGTCGTGGGGGACGCGGACCGGTTCCTGGCGCGCCCCACCGAGCAGGTCGACCAGCTGGTCAGTGGAGATGGCGCGGGTCTCGTCAAAGGCGGATGCCTCCGGCAGGTACTCCCGTACGAGCCAGAACTGCTCGCGGAAGATGCGCTGTTCCCACGTCAGGATGAC
This sequence comes from Streptomyces sp. KR55, assembly GCF_052245645.1. NCBI lineage: Bacteria > Bacillati > Actinomycetota > Actinomycetes > Kitasatosporales > Streptomycetaceae > Streptomyces > Streptomyces sp. KR55. The sequence goes on from NZ_JBQQCE010000351.1 coordinate 3,005, forward strand.
GATGCGACGCCGGGCAACCCTGCGCAGTTCTCTGATTCCGGCCGCCGGGTCGGACCAGTGGTGGATGGTCAACAGTGCCATGACGGCGTCGGCGGCGTTGTCACGCAGCGGGAGGTCTTCTGCGACCGCCTGCACGGCGGGCACGGATCCCGGCGGGCGCTGGGCAAGCATGACCCGGCTGGGTTCGACCGCGAGGACCGTCTGCGGCGGTTCGTAAGAGCCGGTGCCCGCTCCGACGTTGATCACGTCGGTGACGTTTCCGAGCGCAGCGTGGATCTGCGCGGCGATCCGCGGATCAGGCTGTCGTGTCCGGGCATACGTTGCGCCGAGCGTGTCATAAGTGGCCATGCCAGTCAGTATGCGAAGCGGGCACGGTCCCCGGCTTCGCCTTTGGGAAGTCGAGCCGGTGCGGCATCGTTACGGGCTCTGGAGAAGCGCCCAGTGCGGCAAGCCGGCTCTCAGGGCTGCGCGCTTGCCGAATCACGTACAACGCCCGTGCTGTCGCCACGCAGCACCTCATGGCCGTCCTGGTTGACGATCACGATGCCGAACTCGATCTCCATCCCGGACCGCTTCCGGTCCAGTGCCTGTACTGTCACGTGTGCGGTGATGGTGTCGCCTTCCCAGACGGGCTTGAGGAATTCCCAGGTCATCCGGCGGGCGATGTAGTCCAGTCGGCCGCCGACCTGCGTCGCCAACGAGGCGGTCAGCAGACCGTGCGCCATGACCGGCCCGTCGGCCGAGACATGGTGACGCCCCTCGTCGCCCACAAGAGCGGCGAAGGCGGCGATGTCCTCGGCCGCAATGGTGCGCTGTGCGGTGAGTACCTGACCCACCACAAGAGCGGATGCCTTGCTCGCTCCGCCGGTTTCGATGTCACCGCTCTGCGACACATTCTCCCCTTCGCATTTGGCCGGGGCCGGTGTCTCCCCCGTCCGTCCCGGCAGCTATTCCTCAGCTCGGCGTGCCGTTCTCCACCGTTCCTGGAGACTGAGCATGAGTTGCACAGGCTCAGCCGCGTGCCCCGAACGGTGTTGGGCACACTGGTCCCCCACGTTCGCTCCGTGTCCGGGCGCAGCGCATCGGGTGCGTGGTCCGGGGATACGGGGGCGGGTTCCCTCACGCCCGGGAGCCACCGGTCGGGCCTGGGCGGTCCGATGCCCACGACGATCGCTCTGGTCGTCGTGGGGCGGTGCCGTCCGTCGCCGGATCGGGTGTCCCAGGGCGCGTCGTCCGATCGCCACGGCGGCCGCGTCGTGGCGGGTGGTCTTTCTGTTCTTGGTGGTCAGGGGTTTCTGCCAGTGCTGGGCGCCCCACCTGCTGGTGTAGGCCGGGTCGACGGCGACGATGGGGATGCCGAGTTCGGCCGCCATGCTGGCGAGCCGGGCCCGCAGCTTGCTCACGGGCATGCCGGAGATGAGGTTGCGGAAGCGTTTGCGGCGGCCGTGTTTCTCGCGGGTCGTCTCGGCGGTGAAGTCGAGGTCCTCGACGGCGATGGCGAGGCCGTGGCGCCTGGCGAAGTGCAGCAGGCGGATCAGGGCGTGCCTCACCTGCGCGTCGCGGTGGTCGGCGGTGCCGGACAGGTCGTAGCCGAAGCGCAGCGGCGCGCCGACGGGGTTGCCGTGTTCGTCGAGGCGCCAGGCGGCGAGGTGGTCGGCGTTGGTGTCGACGCCGACCAGGCCCCTCGCGCGGGCCGTGGCCAGGGGCACGGTCTGGACCGGTGGGACGGTCCAGGAGGCGGTCAGGTACCAGCGGCCCCGGGCGGTGTCCTCGTGGATGCGGTAGGCGACGGCCCGGTTGGCGGTGATGCGGTCGCGCCACTGCTCGCCCCGGTGCGCGAACGCCACCCGGGAGGCGAGCACGTACCGGCCGTGCGGGGCGTTCGCCAGATGCGCCAGCGGCGCGGGGAGCTTGATCGAGACCTCGCCGTCGGGGGTGACGCGGATGGTCTCGTTGCCGAACCTTTTGCCGGACTCGCCGTCCGCGGCGAGGAACCGGCGCTGGGCCTGCCACCGCTGCCGCCAGGCAGTGCCGGTCATCCCGGCGGCGTCCAGGTGGTGGCGGGTGTGCAGCAGCCGCTTCCCGCCGCGTACCACATGCACGCGCCCGGCCGCGCGGTCTGCCTGTTCCCGCTCCAGCCGGTCGCTGAGGACGTGCAGGCGGCGGGACTTGGCGAACCACTCCTGCCTGCTGCGGTAGCCGCCAGGTGCGTTCTTGGTGCCTTTCTCCCCGATCGGCCGGGACAGCCGGTGCGTGATCGTGCGTACGCCCGCTTCCAGGGACTGGATGTGCGCGAGTTGACCACGGCGGGCCAGTGCCCACTGGTCGTGGCTGGCCTTCGTGATCGACCCGGCCCAGCGGGAGGACGCCTCGTCCGTAAGGGTGCGCTTGCGCTTGGCCCACCGCTCGCTGTCGTGGTCCAGCGCGGCCGCGCAGCGGGCTTTGAGATCACGGGAGGCCAGCGTGCCCAGATGGTCCCCGACCAGGCGAAGGGCCTGCTCGTCCTCGGCGGTCAGGGCCTTGAGCCGGTCACGGATCGCCACCCCCGAGGGGCCGGGCACCACGTACGACGCCGCCACCTCCCGCAGCCCGCCCACCCCATCCCCCCTCCCGCGAACCGAAGATCCTTCCATCACATCCAACGACCGCCACCCGCCAAGGTCACGCGTTTGACGGGAGAATGCGTGTTCCCCTTCGAGGGTCACGAGTTCCGTGGCCGAGACGCTTACTCATGTCCGCCAGAACACACTCATGTGCAGTCAACCTGCAGCAGTTCCCAACCCCCGGAGGGCAGGTCGGCGCGCAGCCCTCCACGGCCGGTTCGACGATTCATGCTGCCACCCCGGACGCCAGGAACTCGCTGCGGCCGGACAAGTCACCGCCCCCCTTGATGATGTGGTCGGCCGTGCGCGGCGCGGAGCAGTTCTTCGTGAACGACCAGGTAATGGGCTGGCGCGCACGACGGGCGAGGAGCTGCCTGGATGAGGAATCATGAAGTATGCGCCCGGATGACTGGCACATCACCGAAGACCTCGACGACTTTCTCGCCCGAACCGGAGACTTCCTGCGCTCACGCCCCGCCCTGCACACCATGCAGCTGACGGTGACCGAGACACTGCGGACACGCGGGGCGGACGCGTACGGCGCCGAAGCCCCCGTCTTCGGCCGCCTGGAGCGAGCGGGCGAGGTCCGTGCCACCTTTTTCTTCTTCCGCGCCCCGCCCGGCCGCCTGAACCTCACCCCCCTTACCCCCCGAGCATGCCGACACGCTCGCCGCCCGCCTGGCCGGCCCCGGCCATCCCCTCCCCGGCGTCAGCGCGGAGCACGACACCGCCACCGCTTTCGCCGAGGCCTGGCAGCGGCACACAGGCGCAACGCCGACCCTCCGCGAGCAGCACCGCCTGTACCGCCTCGGCACGCTCACCCCACCGAAGCCGCTCCCAGAGGGCCGGGGCCGAGTCGCGGGCGAGCAGGACCGCGAGCAACTCAGGCCCTGGTACTGCGAGTTCGCCGCCGCCATCGGAGAAGTCCCCTCAGCAGACGCCGACTCCTGAGCCGACACACGCTTCGCCGACAGACGCGTCACGCTCTGGGAGACCCCGGACGGCACTCCCGTCTCCATGGCGGGCGTGACCGAGATGATCGCCGGCCAGATCCGGGTGGTGGCCCCCGTCTACACCCCGCCCCACCTACGCGGTCGCGGCTACGCCGGCGCTGTGACCGTCGAGGTGAGCCGGGCCGCCCTGGCCGCAGGCGCGACAGAGGTCGTGCTGTTCGCGGACTTGGCCAACCGTTCCTAGAGACTGAGCGGGAGTGAATCCTGTTGCCGGAACTCATGCTCAGCCGAACGCCCCGAACGGTGTTGGGCGTTCTGGTCCACCGCGTTCGCTCCGCGTCCGGGCGGCATGGATCGTGTCCGTGGTCCGGGGATGCGGGGGCGGTTTCCCTCACGTCCCGGGGCCACCGATTCGGCCTGGACGGTCCGATGCCCGCATCCATCGCTCTGGTGGGTGCGGGGCGGTGCCGTCCGTCGCCGGATCGGGTGTCCCTGGGCGCGCCTGCCGATCGCCACGGCGGCCGCGTCGTGGCGGGTGGTCTTGCGCTTGTTGCTGGTGAGGGGCTTTTGCCAGTGCTGGGCGCCCCATTTGGAGGTGTAGGCCGGATCGACGGCGATGATGGCGATACCTGTCTGGTCGGCCATCGAGGTGAGGCGCGCCCGTAGTTTGCCGGTGGGCATGCCGCTGATCAGCTGCCGGAAGTGCTTCTTGCGGCCGTGCTTCTCGCGGGTCTTGTCTGCGGCGAAGTCGAGGTTCTCGATGGCGATGGCCTTCACGCCGCAGGTCTTGGCCCAGTTCAGCAGGCGGGTCAGGGCATGGCGGACCTGGGCGTCGCGGTGGGTGGTGGTGCCGGAGCGGTCGAAGAGGAAGCGGCGTGGGCTGCCGATCGGGTTGCCGTCGGTGTCCAGGCGCCAGGCGGCGAGGTGGTCGGCGTTGGTGTCGACGCCGATCACGCCGTCGGCGAGCGCGGCGGTCAGGGGAATGGTCTGCGCGGGCGGGACCTGCCAGGACGCGGTCAGGTACCAGCGGCCCCGGGCCACGTCGTAGTGGATGCGGTAGGCCACGGCCCGGTTCGCCGCGACGCGGTCGGCCCACTCGCTGCCCCGGTGCCGGAACCGCACGCGGCCGACCAGGACGTACCGGCCGTGCCGGGCGTTGGCGTACTCGGCGAGCGGGGTCGGCAGCTTGATGCTGATCTCACCGTCCGGGGTGACGCGGATGGTCTCGTTGCCGTGCCGCTTGCCGGACTCGCCGTCCGCGGCGAGGAACCAGCGCGCCGCCTCCCACCGCTCCCGCCAGGCAGTCTCGGTCAGCCCGGCCGCTTCCAGGTTATGCCGGGCCCGCACGAGCTTCTTGCCGCCGCGCACGACGCGTACGACTCCGTTGTCCCGGTCGGCCCGCTCACGCTCCAGCCGGTCTTCCAGCACGTGCAGGCGGCGCGTCTTGGCGAACCACTCCTGCCGGGTGCGGTAGCCGCCCGGCACCCGCTTGCCGCCCTTCTCCCCAGCGGAAGCGACAACCGGTGCGCGATGGTGCGCACACCGGCCTCCAGAACCTGAATGTGCGCGAACTGCCCCCGGCGGGACAGTGCCCACTGGTCATGTGTCGCCTTCGTGATCGATCCGGCCCAGCGGGAGGAGGACTCGGCGGTCAGGGCCTGCTTGCGCGCCGCCCACGTCTCGCTGGAGTGCTCCAGCCCGTCCCGGCAGCGCACAGCCAGGTCCCGGGAGGCCAGCGAGCGAGGTGCGCGCCGACCAGCGCGAGGACCTTCTCGTCCTGCGCGGTGAGCTCCTTGAGCCGGGTGCGGATCGCCACACCGGACGGCCCGGGCACGACGAACGGCGCCTGGATCGGACGCAGTGGAAGTCAGCCATGCTCGGCAGCCTCCAGCGCCTTGCGGGCCCGGTTCCTCGCCGACCGGCGGCCATACAGGCGGGCACAGAACGACGTCAGTACCTCCACCATGTCCCGCACCAAGTCATCCTCAACCTCACCGTCGTCGAGCACGACGAGGCGACGGCCCGAGGCGGACAACGCGGCTTCGACGAGTTCGACGTTCATCCGCCCGAGCCTGTCCTTGTGCTCGACCACCACGGCCGTCACATCCGGGTCGGCCAGCAGCCGACACACCTTCGAGCGGGCCCCGTTCATACCGGACGCGATCTCGGACTCGACCCGGACGACCTTGCCGCCGGCCTTGGCCGCCCACGCGGACAACCGGGCGAGCTGCCGCTCCAGATCGCCTTCCTTGTCGTGCGAGGAGACACGGGCATACAGACCCAGGCCGCCCACCGCTTCCAAAGCGGTGCTGGTCCCGATATTCACCAAGATCGTACGCGGCCCGACCCGCTGAGCCGGTACCGGCAACGTTCCCTCACGGAACCAGCGGTACGCGGTCTGCGGATGCACGCCCTGCATCCTCGCCCACTCCGTCAGATTCACACTCCGACAACGACACTCACTCACACATGGTTACGCTCACTTACCCGACCTCAAGGACCAGCAGGTGAAGACCCCACCAGCAACAGCCTCGACCAGCGAATCGGGTACGTCCCGGTTACCGACTTCGCCGTGTACGACTTCTCGGGTGCCGCGCCGGAAGTCGGTTGAGAACGCCGGAGGGTTCCGCGACGGGCACAGCGAACACGTGGGCCTACCAGTCAGAGCCGAGGACGTCGAGCGCCTGGCCCTGCCTACCCGCGGTAGGTTTCCAGCAGCCGCAGCCAGACTTCGCTGATCGTCGGAAAAGCGGGGACGGCGTGCCAGAGCCGTTCGACGGGCACCTCGCTGGTGACCGCGATGGTTGCTGAGTGCAGCAGCTCTGCGACCCCGGGGCCGACGAAGGTGACCCCGGCCACGGTGCCGCGGTCGAGGTCGACCAGCATACGAGCCTTGCCGCGATATCCCTTCGCGTACTGGACCGCGCCGGCGACGCCGCCGATGTCGTAGTCCACCACCCTGATCCGGCGCCCGGTGCGCTCGGCTTCCCGCGTGGTCAGGCCGACTGACGCAACTTCCGGGTCGGTGAACACCACTTGCGGTACGGCCACGCTGTCAGCGGTCGCGACGTGTGGGCCCCAGCGGCTGTCGTCCACCGGTTCCCCGTGGGCACGGGCCCCGATCACGGCGCCCGCGATGCGGGCCTGGTACTTGCCTTGATGAGTCATCAGGACTCGGTGATTGACATCGCCGACCGCGTAGAGCCAACCGTCGTTGATGGCGCTGACCCGGAAGGTGTCGTCAACGGTCAGCCAGTCGCCTGGCGTGAGGCCGATGGTCTCCAGGCCGATGTCGTCGGTGCGCGGGGCTCGTCCGGTCGCGAACAGGATCTCGTCGGCGGCCAGTTGCTCGCCGTCTGCCAGGGTGATGCGTACTTCGCCGTCAGCGCCTTCCTCCCGCGTCACGGACGTGACGGAGGCCCCGAACCGCACATCGACGCCGGCCTCACGCAATGCGTCCGCGACCATCTCCCCGGCGAACGGCTCCATCCGCGTCAGCAATCCGCGGCTGCCTCGGACCAGCATGGTCACCTGGGCGCCGAGCGCGCGCCAGGCAGTGGCCATTTCGACGGCCACCACTCCGCCGCCGACCACGGCGAGACGACCAGGTACCCGGTCGGCGCCGGTTGCCTCACGATTGGTCCAGGGGCGAATCTCGTCCAGATGGGGAAGGTCCGGCAGCGCCGTGCCGGTGCCGGTGCAGACGGCGACCGCGTGGCGGGCGGTGAGCCGTACCGTGTCGCCGTCGGGGGTGCTCACCACGACCTGGCGGGGGCCGTCGAGGCGGCCCTGGCCGCGTACGAGGTGGACGGAGACCGAGTTCAGCCAGTCGACCTGGTCGTCGTCCTGCCAGTGGTTCACGATGTCGTCGCGGTGTGCGAGGACCGTGGCCACGTCCAGTGGTCCGGCGACCGCCTGTCTCAGCCCCGGCACCCGGCGTGCGTCGGCGCGTGCCAGCACCGGCCGCAGCAGTGCCTTGCTGGGCTCGCACGCCCAGAACGAACACTCGCCGCCGATCAGCTCGCTCTCCACGATGACGGTACTGAGCCCCGCAGCGCTGGTCCTGTCG
>NZ_JBQQCE010000352.1:0-10597 GCF_052245645.1 Streptomyces sp. KR55
TCCGAAGCCATGATCCACCTCGCCTCGATCGACAACCTCGCCAAGCGCATAACGGACGAGACCACACCCACCTGGCGAGGCACCTACTAGGGCATACGGGGCGATCTACCTAAACCAAATGCCCTCTCAGACTTTGGAGAGGGCCGCCCAACGGCGGGAGTGCAAGACTTCTTCCACGGCGACCCCTGCGGCCATCGTCAGCCCGGCCACCAGCACCGCCCAACTGCCGCAGAAGGTGCTGGCCAGCACCAGCAACGTGCTGATCGGCAGCACCGCATGCTCAGCACGTCCGCTTTTCGCATGCCGGGAGTGGATCAGATATGTCGCCAGCAGGAACAGTGCGGTCGGCACGGTCACGGCGGCCGCCGCGACCGTCTGGGAGATGTGCGCCTTGTGCACGGCAAGCTCGACGGACACCTCCAGGCCTGCGCCGATGGCCGCGGCCGAGCCGAAGATGAAGTAGTGGCCTTGGCCCCACAGAATCGCCCGTGCACTGGTATTGAGGTGTTCGTGCACGGGGAGGGAGAAATACGTCCAGTACGCGGAGAAGACGATGAGGAGACCGCCGAAGGTGATGGGCAACAGCTCGCCGATCGCTGAGAACTCGTCGAGCGCGGTCTGCACGGCCACCGTCGCAGCCAGGATGGACTCGCCGAGCACGATGATGGTGAAGAGTCCGTAGCGTTCGGCGATATGCCGTGGGTGCCAGTTGGTCCGCTGTCTTCGCTCGGCGAAGGAGGGCACAGACAGGTCCGCGGCGGCCATCAGTATGTATCCCCACCGCCAGACTCCGGCCGGCAGGAACAACGCCACGAAGACCCAGCCGATCTGGGTGACGACGAGTCCCACCGCGTAGCGCAGCGCCGTGGTCCGTACCGCCCCGGTCGAGTTGCGCGCAGCGCGCAGCCACTGAAAGGTGAGAGCGATCCGCATGATGATGTAGCCAACGACTGTCACGGAGTAGTCGCTGTGGTCGAAGGCCCGCGGCACGCCGGCTGCCAGCACCAGGACGCCGAAGATCTGGACGAAGGTCGCGATGCGATAGGGAACGTCGTCGGTGTCGTAGGCCGAGGCGAACCAGGTGAAGTTCGCCCAGGCCCACCAGATGGCGAAGAAGACGAAACAATATCCGACGATCCCGTGAACGGGATGGTTCTCGGCAATCGCATGCGCCAGCCGGACGCCGGCTTGGGCCACCGCCACCACGAAGCAGAGGTCGAACAGCAACTCCAAAGGGGTCGCGGCCCGGTGCGGCTCGTCGGGGTCACGGGGGCGCATCCGGACCAGGGGCCGGAAGCACCTGGCAGGCGGGGCAGTATGGTGGTCGCTCATCGGTGAATCGCAATCAATGGCGGTCTGTGTACTTATGTCGGCGCCGGCGCCGCACCATGCCATGGGCCGGCGCTGTCACGTTGTTGGGTGTGCAAGTGTCTGAGGTTCGAGGTGCGGTCATGTGACAGCGGTGCTCGACCGAGGACATGAACTCGCGGTGGCCCCACCGTAGGAGCGAAGCTTGTCGGTGAGTCCGCGGCACCGTCCCGGTCTTCTTGATCGGCCTGCGGAGGAAACGCCTGGCCGCGGCCTTGTCCCGACGGTCCTGCATGAGGATGTCCAGCACCGTCCCGTCCTGGTCAGCAGCGCGCCACAGGTACGACAGCCCGCCATTGATCTTGACAACCTCGTCCAGGTGCCACGTGCCGACCGGCCAGAGCTTTGCGGGGCACTGTCCACGGACGACCCCGCGCAGCGTGACCAACCAGAAGGTCATCCCACCCGGTCAGTCACCGTGACAGTGCCCACCCGGCCTCACATCGCGGTGCGAGCCGTCAGCGAACCGTCCGCGCCGCGTCCTCGATAAAGTCAGCGACCACATCCGGCTTAGAGACCGTCACGGCGTGAGAGGCGTCCACCTCCTTCACGTGGGCATCGGCTCGCTCGGCCATGAACATCTGGGCCTTCGGGGGGATGTTGAGGTCCTCGTCGGCCACGAGGACCCAGGCCGGGATGCTCTTCCACGCCGGTGCACCGGACTTCTCGTCCAGGGCGGCCAGCGTCACCGGACGCTGGGTGACCGCCATGCCCTCGGTGACCTTTCGCGAGACATCGTGGGCGAACTGCTCGTGGAACTTCTGCTCCTGGATGTAGACGTCCAGGCCCTGTGTGCCGTCGGGGTTGTTGATCGGGACAGTGCGCACCGCCTGGGGGAGCGTGCTGCCCTCGAACTTGGCCGCCAGCTCATTGGCGCTCTCGCCCTTGTCCGGGACGAACCCCGCGAGGTAGACGAGCGCCTTGACCTTGGGGTTGCCGGTGGCGGCATTGGTGATGACCGCACCGCCGTAGGAGTGGCCCGCAAGGATGACCGGACCGTCGATGCTGTCCAGGAGGTTCTTCACGTACGTGGCGTCGCTGCTCAGCCCGCGCAGCGGGTTGGCCGCGGCGACCACGGGGTAACCGTCGTCCTTCAGCTCCTCGATGACGCCGTTCCAGCTGGTGGAGTCGGCGAAGGCGCCGTGCACGAGAACCACGGTCGGCTTGCGATAGCGGGACGCGGACGCCTCCTCGTCGGCCTGCGACGTGCCGATCGTGGTGGCGAGGAGAGCGGCCGCGACGCCAGCGCTCGCTACGAGGGTGATTGCGGTACGGCGGCCGCGGCGGTGACGGGACGGAGTCTTCATCGGGGTCTTCATCATGGAACCTTTCCAGAGCTGTTCGGCTCTGCTCATATCTCTGGTAGTGCGGGATCCGAGCCGGCTCAATCGACCGGCCGGTTCTGCGGGAATGGTCTGTAGCGCAGTCAGTCAGCGCCGTGGGTGCCGCCGGCGAAGTGGCGCAGGGCGGGGACCCGGTCAGGCAGTGGTGCGAGCGGCCTCGTCGATCAGGCGCGCGACGTCACCGGGCCGCGACACTCCAACGGCGTGCGAGGCGGTGGCCTCGAAGACCGTGGCCTTGGCGCGCTCGGCCATCCAGGTCTGCGTCTGCGGCGGGATCCACGCCGCTGAAGCTGGAAGAGTCTGCGAACGCGCCGTGCACCAGAACCACGGTCGGCTTCTGCTCGGTCATGGGTACCTTCACTCATAGCGGGTGAACTCTTCGTACGCGGGACTGCTTTGCCGAGGTCGTCATTGCGCCTCAGCTATCGGTCTACGTGCGTTGAGTGCGTGAGTGCGACGTCGGCCTACGTCGTGTCACGCTCTGAGCGGGCCTTGGGTGGCCCTGTGGGAAAGGACGGTGGAGACAAGCCCCCGTAGGTCGGGGGTCAGTCAGGTGCCCAGTGCCTCGCGCAGACCTGGACGGCCCGAGTGGTGGCGGGGACAACTGGGTGCCGCTTACAAGGTTCAGCATCACGAAGTCGTGCGGATTTGGCGGTACCGAACCCTGGTGGCCGGAACGCAGAGCTGGGTGAGCTTGCGGGCGTGCGCCGCTCTGATCGCGCAGTGTCCCGTTCCCGCCGTCGACGACCAGGGCTGGAGGCACGCCTGGAGCCGCGGGACCCCTTTACATGGAGCCGGTAAAGCAGTGACGGCTCAAGCGTCGCGCGAGTAAGAGCCTGAGTGGCAGACTTGTGCCCGTCGCCTGGAGCGCACAGCCCTCCAGGCGCCCCATCCGCCGGCATCGACCCCGCCCACCGCCTCCGGAAGCATCCAGCATCCCGGCAACGACCTGCCATCCGTGCTTCATGTTCGCTCCCTCAGAAGTTCGGGACACCCTGTCCCTCAGTAGGACAAGACTGCAGCCGGATGTGTGACAGCTGTCGAAGAAGGCCGCACCGGCCCAGCTCCCCGGCGCTGACACGCAACGGGTGCTGACCCCGCGCGGCTCCACGGCGGTACACAGCCTGATGACTGCCCCACACCCGCCCTACGGGCGAGGGAGCCGGACGAGAACGGGCAGCGGTACATCGAACACCCCCGGCTCCCCCAGCGCGCCCCACGTGAGTTCCCATGCGGCCCGCTGGTACAAGATCCGGCTTGAGCAGCCGGAGGAGCACCGTCACCCGGAGAAGGAGCGCATCGACGGGACCGACTTCTACGACGAGCAGCAGTTCCGCGCCTTCTACACGTGGTTCCAGAAGGAGAAGAAGAGCAAGGCCCTCAAGGCCGACCCCGAGCTGTACCAGCTCGACCCCGAGACCATCGTCTCCATCAACACAGCCGCCCAGTTGCTGAAGTTCAGCGGGCCCTCCGTGATCCGCAAGTACCGGAAGGCGAATCCCGGCTACTTCCCGGAGCCCGTCGGCGAGATCGAGGGACCCACCGGCCGCATGATTCCCGACTTCCGCGTCGGCGACCTGCAGGACTTCGACCGCAAACGCACCGGGGACAAGCTCGGCAAGGCCGGCCGCCGCCTCGGGCCGCAGCCCGAGGCGCCCGTCGGCCGGCCCTCCGCCCTCGAGGAGGTCCTCGCGGCAGAGCTGAGCGCCCGCGCCGGCGGTGAACCGCTCACCGCCACGCAGCTCGCCGAGCAGTTCGCCGCCGAGGCGATCGACCGCGACGGCTACCACCCGGGGCTGGCCGCGGAGCTCAGCGTGCAGTACGGCGGGCCTCAGAGGTCCTGGGAGTACGCCGTACGCAACGCCCTCCAGCACCGCCCCGCGGCCGCGCCGCCCCACTCGGAAGCCGACTCGCCGCCTCCCTCGCCCGCGAGCCCGGAGGCAGCCCCGACGTCTGGTCGCGCGCGGTGAACGCGGCACGCAGGCTCACCGACCCCACCACCTGATCACCCCACGCCGAAGGACGAGCCCCGATGCCCAGCTACCAGCTCCGCGACACCACCACCCGCCAGCTCCTCGCCCGGGACCTGGCCGACTACGCCACGGCCGAGGCCGCCCTGGACCGCATCGACGACGAACTGGAACACGATCTCGCCGCCAACGGCGAAGGCGCCGGACGCATCCGGCTGCGCCTGGACGTCGAGAGGGTCACCGACGGTACCGCAGAGGCCGTCGGACACCACGTGCTCCTCCTTGGCGTCGACGACCACACCGACCCGCTGCCCGCGCTGTAACCGACGGAGCTTGCCCATGATCCGCGATACGCCGCCCGGGAAGCCGGTACCCCGCTCCCACACGCTGCACCGCGCCGCCTCACGGCTCAGGCGGGCGTCCTCCGCCCGCCGCCAGGACGACCGCCGCGCCCGGCGGACCGCCGACTCCGCCATGGAGGATCTCCTGGGCCGGTACCACGCGCACCCCTTGTCGTACGCGCAGATGAAGAGGACCGAGACGGTCACCGCGCGCATCCCGATCGCCGCGGACCCGATGCTCGGCTCCGTCCTGGTGCGCGAGCCCAACATGCCCTTTTCACTGTCGATCGGCGCGTTCCCGTGGGATGCCGAGCCGCCCAGGCGGAGCAAGAAGGTGGTGAACTGGTTGCACCGCCACTACGTCCCCGGGCCGCTCTCGACCGCCCCCATGGGAGGAACTGGCCCGGCACGTGCTCGAGGCCGACGACCACTACCCGACACTGGAAGACGCTGCAGGAACTCGCCGGCCACAGCGACGACTTCGATCCTCATCATGCCGCCGCATGGGGTGGTCACTTCTCGCAGGCTCGCGCCACAGCGGCGACGCTCGCAGCCTCCACCGGCGCCACCGCAACCTGAAACGGTCACCAGCCGACTCAGGAGCAGACGTGATCACATCTCCTCTCACTCCCGAACAGCGCACCGTCCACTGGACAGTGGCGGCCTACGAAACGCACGGCCGGTCCGTCTACCGCAGCACCGGTCTGCTGTCGGTCTCGTCCACTCGCTACTGGCACAAGTTCTGGGCCTCCCGCCGGGAGACGGCCCGGATGGAGCTCACCGAGCACGCCCTCGTCGAGGCCAGGACGCTCATCGGCTTCGAGGACCTGCCGGGCAAGGGTCAGCAGACGCTGCTGCCGGAGACCGGCGCCGCCGGGTCACCTGAGCTCGACGGCGTACGCGCTTCCGGGGAACTCCCATCCGTCGGTGCCTTCGCCGATGTCCGCCACGATGATGTCGTCGATGAAGTGGTCTTCGAACTCGTCGTCGGTGAGCTCGCCGGCCAGCCAGAGTTCCTCGATCGCGTCCCAGTAGCCCCTGCTGCCGTCGATGCGCAGCGGTGCCGCCCGGCGGTTGCCGCGCTCGCGTTCGTCGTCGCCCGTCTTGACGATGCCGCTGATCTCGAACTGTCCGTTCTTGAGGTGGTCGGGGATCGGGTCGGCGGGGACGATGGCGGCGTTCTCGTAGGCGGTGTGGATGAGGTCGCGGTAGCTGCGGCGGATGTTGTACTCGGGGTCGGACAGCCAGTTGATCAGGGTCTTGGTGGTCACGTTGAGGCCGGCGTCCTCCAGGGCCCGGTGACCGCGGTGGGTTGCGGTGAGCTGGCTGAGCTGGGCGTGCCAGTGCTTGGCGGTGTACGAGGACAGCCGGTGGCGGGGGGTGACCTGGGAGCGCAGGAGGTCGTTGAGGGCGGCACCCAGGGAGCCGCCGTGGCTTGTAGGGCCGGCCATCAGTCGTCACCCTCGGGGATGATCTCGCCGGGCTGGATGAACTTGGCCTTCACTTCACCGAAGCCGGTGCCGATCCGGTACGTGCCGGGAGGCGTCCAGAAGACGGCCGCGTCGACGTTGCGCAGGGCGAGGAGCGTGTGGCCGTCCTGGACGGCCCTGAAGGCCACCGACCAGTGACGGACGGATGCCTCGGCGACCATGCTCATGCGCCAGTCGGGCCGCCAGAACGGGGACCGCTGTTCCGCTCGCTTGGGCCACAGGAGGCGCAGCGCGATGGACAGGCGGGTCTTGTACGCCTTGTAGGGGTCACCGCCGACCTGGACGAGTTCGGTCCGTGCTTTCCGGGTGGCCTCGTAGAAGGGCTTGAAGAGCGACTCGTTGGCCTTCCCGGTCCAGGAGCCGTGGATGGTCGGCGCGGCGGCGAGGTGGCCTTCGCGGACGAGTTTCTCGAGCTGCTTGATGTGCGGGGTGGTGACCCACACGCGACCCTGCTCGTCGGGCCGCTCGATGATCCGCCCCAGGGGGTGCGGCATGTCGGTGCGGTTCCAGGCCGGGATGTCGATGAGGTAGATCCCGGCCTTCGTCTTGTCGAACGCTTGGAGCGGGCCGGTGTGCAGGAGCTTGTTCGGGGCGAGGGGAACGGCCGAACAGGCGGACGGGTAGCTGCCGTTACGGTCGATCAGGCACAGCACGCCCTCGCCGAAGGAGTCGGGCACGTCGAGCTGGTCGCGCCGGACGCGCTTCCCGTTCGCCTTGATGTGGGGAACGCGGGTGAGGGTGACGTCGGGGTGGACCCAGCGGGGCTCGCCGTCCATGTCCTCGCTGATCAGAGGCCACGGACCGCTGTCGCGTTCCTCGGTGCGGATGACCGGGATCGGGTGCATCTTCGAGCGGTCGACCGCGTCCTTGAGGATCCTCAGGGCGGGGAAGACCGCTCCCTCGGGCTCGTCCTCCTCATCCCCCGGCACCAGACCGTCCCCGTCATCTTCTTCGCCGACGTCAGGGACTTGCCCACGGTCAGCGGTGGGCCGGACACCGGCAACGGCGGGCCGCCCCGTGGTGCCGGCGGACGCGGCGGTGCCGTACGCCTGCAGCGCGGCGGCGATGCGGCGCCCTCCCTCGCTGAGGCAGCTGCGGCGCCGCCGCAGCTGCCTCAGCGAGGGAGGGCCCGAGTTCCGCAAGGGCTTCGGGGTCGCCGTTGGTCAGTGCGGTGCGCAGGGCCGCCAACACGTGGGTGACGGAGGCCGGCAGCCCCTGCTGGGCACCGCGGACGCGTAGGGAAGCGCTGCTTCGGCGAGCTCCTGCTCCACCGCACTGCCAGGCTCCGCGCGGATCCTTCGACACCCGCACGGCCGACAGGGGCGGCTCCGGCGTCGAGGAAGCGGGCGTGCAGCAGGTCGGGCCGCAGGTACGCCGAGCCGATCGCGCCGAAGTCGCGCTCCGCGACCGTCACCTGGACCGTGGAGGGGTCCTCATGTCCATCAGGATCACGGCCGGGCAGCGCGGGGATTCTCCGCAGTTCGAGGGCGTACTGGGCCGCATCCGGGTGCCCCGACTGGGGTGCGGCAGGCCCCGCGTGCGCCCGCGACGGGTGCAGGCGGACAAGGCGTACGCGTCCCGCAAGAACCGCGCCTACCTGCGGCGTCGCGGTATCCGCTGCACCATTCCGGACAAGGCCGACCAGGTCCGCAACCGCAAGAAGCGCGGGCCCAGCGGTGGCCGGCCACCGAAGTTCGACCCGGAGGACTACAAGGCCCGGCACGCGGTCGAGTGCGGCATCAATCGCCTCAAGAGACATCGAGCCGTGGCCACCAGGTACGACAAACTCGCGGTCCGCTACGAGGCTACCGTCCTCGTTGCCGCCATCAACGAGTGGTTGTGACGTACTGGTCCGACGACAACTCGAACACCCGTACTCGCCGACCGCAGGTGGGATTGACGGTCTCACGGACCGGATGCATCCCCAGTTTGGTCATGATCCGTTCGGAGGCGTCGTTGCCCACTTGAGTGATGCTGACGATCCGCTCCAGCCCTCGCTCTTCGAACCCGAACCGTACAGCGGCCGCAGCGGCCTCGGTGGCCAAGCCCTGCCCCCAGTGGGAACGTCCCAGCCGCCAGCCGACCTCAACCGCCGGCAGTACCTCCGGCAAGAAGTCGGGCACCGAAAGGCCGGTGAACCCGGCCAGCTCGCCAGTGGACCGGATCTCCACGGCGAACAGGCCGAAGCCCTGTGACTCCCACTCGCTCTCCCATGCCTGGATCCCGCCGCGAGTCTGCTGTTCGTCACGGACGCTGCCGTCACGGATCCACCGCATGACCTCGGGGTCGGCATTGACGGCAGCCATGGGCGCAACGTCTTCCTCGCGCCAGCGACGCAGGATCAAACGGGGAGTCTCAAGCGTGACCATCCAATCATTCTGGATCACAAATGGGCTCCCCGCCATCCTCACCAGGCACTTTCGATACACGCCCTAGTACCAATGCCGTTGCGTTAACTTGCGGGCGTAGTCTGCTGGGACCGTCTCGGGGGTGGTGTCGGTGGCCGAGGGTGTGCCGGAGTTATCGGGTCTTGGGCTGTTGACCTGGGTGTATCCGCCGGGTCTGGTGGACCGTGTGGTGGCCGCATGCGGCCGTGGAGAGCGGCGCAGACGGCTGAGGTTGATCCCCGGGAGTGGACACCGGGTTTCATGCGACGAGTGACAGCGTACGTGACGTGATCAGTTGCCGTTCGAACTCGACCGGTGTGAGGTAGCCGAGTGCGGAATGGCGGCGGCGCCGGTTGTAGTACGCCAGCCAGCGGAACAGCTCCAGCCGGGTGTGTGCCTTCGAGGTCCAGCGGCGCCCGTGCAGCAACTCGCGCTTCAGGCCCTGGAAGAACGATTCGGCGAGGGCGTTGATGCCCCTATAGATGTCAAGTAGCGGCCCCGGCAGTGTCGGCTGCGGGGCCCGGAGCGACGATGAGCCGGTAGATCTCCCGCGCAACGTAACGCTTGAGACAGCGGATGATCTCGCGGCGTGTCTTCCCCTCGGCAAGGCGTCGCCGCAGGTACTCCTGAGTGCGGCCATCCCAGCGCAGCCGACTGAGGACGATCCGGTAGAGGGCGGCGTTAGCCTGGCGATCACCACCACGGTTCAGCCTGCGACGCTGGGTCTTGCCAGATGACGCCTCGACCGGGCTGGTGCCGCACAGGGCGGCGAAGGACGCCTCGCTGTCGACGCGTTCGGGGTTGTCGCCGGCGCAGATGAGCAAGACTGCGGCGCTGTCCGGGCCGACGCCGTGGACTTCGAGCAGGCCGGGCGTACTCACCTTGACGGCCTCGGCTATCCGCTTGTTCAGGTCGTTGATCTCGTCGGTCAGGTGCTGGATGCGGCGGGCCAGCAGCCTCAACGTGACACGGGCAGCCGAAGCCGGCCCGGAGGCATCTGGAGTCTCCAGCTCGGCGCACCGCTTGAACAGGAGCGGGTTGGTCAGCCCTGCCAGAGATTCGCGCAGGGTGACGTCGGCGGAGACCAGGACGCTTTTGAGCTGGTTGATGGCCTGGGTACGGGACTTGATCGCGGAGCCCTTTGCCAGTTTGAACAGCCGCAGCATCTCCACCGGTCCGTCGCTCGTCTTCGCCGCCGCCGTAGCGCGTCCCGACAGCACGGCGCGGGCCGCAGCCTCGGCGTCGACGGCGTCGGTCTTGCCGTGACGTCGACGGGCCGCCTTGTCCGGCTGGTTGACCTCGGTCACCTCGATGCCTTCGACGCGCAGGTGGCGAGCCAGGGCGGCCCCGTAGGATCCGGTGCACTCGACTCCGGCCCGCCGCAGCACGCCGAACGAGCGGGCCCAGGCGACGAGTTGACGATAGCCATCCGCAGTCGCCGGGAAACTCCGGCGATCCAGAGTGGCGCCGAGCACGGTGACGACCGCTGCGGCGTGAACATCCTTGTGGGTGTCCACCCCGAGCAGGACTTCCTCGGCGGCGTCGGCCGTGATGTGACACGGGGCAGCGGACTGCGTGATGCTGGGCAAGGTCGCCTGTCTCCTGATCGCCTCGGGTGCTGGTGGCCGTCGCCGGGCCGGGGCGGTCAAGACTGTGACGGTGCCTGTCGCGAAGGCCCCTATCGGGACACGTCCCCTG
>NZ_JBQQCE010000353.1:0-10537 GCF_052245645.1 Streptomyces sp. KR55
CCTGCACGCCTACCTGCGCTGGCGCAACGCCAACACCCGCCACCGCGACGTCCTGGCCGCCGAACGCCGTGAACGCGCCCGCATCCGCAGCGAGAAAGGCATCCGATGGGGCGGGCGCCCCCTCGCCACCGCGGCCTGACCCCACCCGGCGAACCTATGCGGTCACAGCACTAGCCGGGAGGCCCCGTGACTTGCCGAATGGCGGTAGCGCAGGCGGTCCTGATGCCGGACGGGTCTCAACGCCGCGCGTGGCGGATCTTCAACCGCCCGAACCCCATGGCCCCGGAGATCCGGATCCTCGGCCCGCCGGGGCGGGAGCGGCGCCGGGGCTTGTAGAGCGTGTCCTTCCACCCGGTGTGCAGATCGTCGAGGTCGACGATCGCGTCGCGAGGCACCGTGATCTTGGCCCTGCCGGTGCCGAGTTGCAACTCAATGTCAACTACCGGATGCTCGATGACCGCCCGGGACAGGTCCAGGTACACCCTTCCGTATGCGGACGCAACCTGGAGGTTCCGAGGTACCCGCCATGCGCCGCGGCGCTTGATCCGTCCGCCGGCGGCGGCAATCGTGGACGTTGTGCCCGCATTCTCCTCCGGGAGCGAGGTCAGAACCGACACAAGCTCGCTGTGCGTCTTGGCGGTGAGCACCTGGTGGAGGCGTTCGTCCATCTCCTCGTGCGAGATGTGCCCTTCGGCGTACGCCTCCTGCACGCGCTGCACGGCCGTGTCCCGGTCGTCTTCGCTCAACAGTGGCGGTGGGTCTTCCGGCAGAGAAGTCACCGTTTCACCCTAGTGCCGTGCCGGCGATGCGAACGCGCCAAGGTCCGTAGCGGGCAAGGCATCCGATGGGGAGGCCGGCCGCTCGTCATCATGGCCTTGAATGGCTCAACGCGGCGAACCTGCGCGGTCAAAGCACTAGCGTCGGGTCCCATGATCGTATGGCTCAACGGTACCCATGGCGCAGGCAAGACGACGACCAGTCCACTTGTGCAGCAACTGATCCCGGATTCACGGGTGTTCGACGCCGAGAAGGTCGGCGAGACACTCATGGACATCACGCCGGGGCTGCCCGAGACGGACAACTTCCAGCACTGGCCGCCGTGGCGGCCGCTCGTCGTCGAGACCGCTCGCCGCGTACTCGACTACACCGGCGGCACTCTGGTGATGCCCATGACTGTCCTGGTCGAGCAGTACTGGCGCGAGATCAGCACGGGCCTCGCCCAACATGCCATCCCAGTAAGGCACTTCGTCCTCCACGCTGACCAAGACACCCTCCGCGGGCGCATCGAGGGGGACACTGTTATGGGCCCCTCCCCGTTCCGCCTCAAATACCTCGAGCCCTACGCCGAGGCGGCCCGCACGTGGCTACACGGCGAGGCCGAGGTCGTCGACACCACGCACCTCACGCCCGCCCAGGCCGCCCTGCAGATCGCAGAGGCCGTCAAGAGTTGAGGTCCGCCCGCCATGCGAAAACAGGCGCAGGTGGCAGGCACCGCGTACGCGCCGCCGCCCCTTGAGTCGCGGGGGATGCTTGTCAGTTGCTCGTCGTGCTGAGCCGGTGCAGCAGCTTCGGCAGGGCGGTTCCGATCGGCTCCCGTACCACCTCGTCGGCGCGTTCGTCGTACGGGGTCGGCTCGGCGTTGACGATGATCAGCCGGGCCCCGTGGTCGGCGGCGACCCCCGCGAGGCCGGCGGCGGGCTGTACCTGGAGGCTGGTCCCGACGGCGATGAAGACCTGGCACGCCTTGGTGATCGCGACGGCCTCGCCCAGCACCACCGGGTCGAGCCGCTCCCCGAACATCACCGTCGCCGACTTCAGGACCCCGCCGCACTCCAGGCACGGCGGGTCGTCCTCACCGGCCTCGACCCGGGCAAGCGCGTCTTCCATGGGGGCTCGAGCATGGCACTTCGTGCAGACGACACTACGGGCGGTGCCGTGCAGCTCCAGCACCTTGCGGGCGGGCATCCCGGCCAGCTGGTGCAGCCCGTCCACGTTCTGCGTGATCACCCGCACCGGTACCCCGGCCCGCTCCAGCTCCGCCACCGCCCGGTGCGCGGCGTTCGGCTCGGCCCGCAGCGTCCGGTTCTTCCGCCGCATCTGCCACGAGCGGCGGCGGATCTCCGGGTCGCCCATGTAGTACTCGTACGTCACGAGCTTCTCGGCCTCGGGATCCCGCCGCCACAGCCCGTTCGGCCCGCGATAATCAGGGATTCCGGAATCGGTGGAGATACCTGCGCCACTGAGGATGGCGACGAGGGGCCTGTTCATGAGCCGAGCGTAGGACGCCCGCCCGCTCGGGGCTAACGGATAATGAGGAGCGCCCATCCCCGAGCCGGCCAGCTGCGTCCGGCGACCGCACTATCGTCGTACGTCTGTACAAATCGGGCCGCCCCGGTGAGAAGCTACTGCCTCTGACGGTCATGAATGCGGAGCTTCGAGTCGTCGGCAGTGCGGTGCCCGAGGCGATCAGCAGCGTGCACGGGTGGTCTTGTCGTCCTTGCCGCACGCGGTGACCTGCCGAGCAGTCGACTCAACTTGCCTGTGGCAAGTTGATATCCAGGACGGCGATTGCTGGATAAAGTCGTTTTGTCATGACTGGTTGCGGGGGGCAACCAGAGTTCGGTCGGCGCTGCCGACGTCCTGGGGAGGGCCTGAGCGCATGAGTCGTCGCTCTGCTGGTTTTGTCAGTACTTGGGCTGAAATGCAGCGTCAGTATCAGCGCCAGGTCGAGGCTGAGGAGAGGCGACGGCGAGAGGAGGCTCGACAAGCGCGGGCCTATCAGCGACTTGCCGCTCAGGGGCACCGGGAGTACCGACAGGCGGAGGCCAGGCGGCGCACGGAAGAGCTGGACGCACAGGTTGCGACCTTGCAGGGGCTTCTGACCGCCGGTTGCCAGGCGCCGGCCTTCAGAGCGTCGTCCGTGATGCGCGTGGAAGAGATCCCGCCGTTCGATCCGGGGCCGCTCGCGTGGCCTGTACGCATGCCGGACCAAAGCCACTACCAGCCGCAGGGAGGCTGGACCGCTAACCGGCGTGCACAGGCGCAGGCCGAGGCACGGTCCCGCTTCGAGCGCGACTGGCACGCGGCACAGGCTGCCGAAGCACAGCGCCAGCAGCAGTTGACGGCATTGCAGCGGGACCACGAGCAGAGGGCAGAGGCTACGCGGGCCGAGGTGCGTCGGCACAACGCCGGAATTGTCGAGGCGACCGAGGGGGTCAGACGGGGCGATCCTGACTCCGTTGTCGAGTATTTCTCCGCTGCCCTCTACTCATCGACGGCGTGGCCGGAGGGGTTTCCCCGCCAGGTCGCGGCGGCCTACGACTCAGCGGGGCGGCAACTGGTGCTGGACTGGGAGCTGCCCGGGTACGGCGTAGTCCCGGAAGCGAAGTCGGTGAGGTATGTACCCGCCCAGGACCAGGACAAGGAGACGGCACGTCCTGTGAGCCAGCGCCGTGCGCTGTACCGAGAGGTGCTGGCGCAGAGCATGCTGCTGGTCTTGCATCAGCTTTTCACGGCGGACGAGTACGGCATCGTCGACTCGGGGGCTTTGAACGGCTTCGTGGACACCCACGATCCGGCGACAGGTAGGCAAGCGCACATCTTCCTGGCGACCGTCATGGCTCAGCGAGCGGTCTTCACGGACCTGCATCTGGAACAGGTGGACGCGACCAGCTGCCTGACGGAGGCATTGAGGGGCCAGCTCGCGACCCGGCCTGACCAACTCACTTCTGTACGGCCGAGCCGGCAGCCCCAGGACGTCGGGAACCGCGTCGTCACTCACGGCGGTGATGAGGAGCCGGACCTGTACGACATGGACCCGATCGCCTTCGAGTCCCTCGTTGCCGACCTGTTCCGCGCCATGGGGATGCAGGCTGTGACGACACAGCGCTCGAATGACGGTGGCGTGGATGTCGACGCGCTGGACCCGACTCCCATCCGAGGCGGCAAGATCGTCGTCCAGGTAAAGCGCTACCGCAACACGGTGCCGCCCGCGGCGGTGCGCGACCTGTTCGGCACGGTCCAGGACCGCGGAGCCAACAAGGGCGTTCTGGTGACCACGTCCGGCTTCGGCCCTGGCTCGCACACCTTCGCTCGTGGCAAGCCGCTGGAGCTGATCTCGGGCAGCGAGCTCGTGGACCTGCTGCACCGACACGGGCTCCGTGGTCGCCTGGCCGAGGGCGGACGGACGGCCCGGGCGCAGCCGGCACCGTCCGGTCCTGCGACTCCGCCTGAGGACTACAACGTGTTGGGCATGACGTGGTCCGGCAACGTCGCACTGGACGTCTGCGCGCTCGTCTGCCATGGCAACCGAGTTCTCAGCGAAGACCACTTCGTCTTCTTCAACAACGCGCAGACCCCGGACGGCTCGGTACGCGCCGTGCCGGCTGCGGCGCCGGACAAGGCGGCGATTCGTGTCTCCTTCGAGGCGCTGCCGGAAGGTGCTGATCGGTTCGTGCTGGTGGCGGCTGTTGACCCAGAGGTGAACCCGGAGGCCGACCTGTCCGGTTTCACCGATGCCTGCATCCGGCTGCTGGACCCGGCGATGACCGAACTCGGTCGGCTTGAGGTCTCCGACGGCCGTTCCCGTGAGACCGCGTTGGTGCTCGGCTCCTTCCGGCGCAGGCCGAGTGGCGACTGGGACTTTGTGCTTGGCGGGAAGGGCTACACGGGTGGTCTGGAGCAGCTGGTCCAGGATTACGGCATCGAAGTGGAGTAACGCCCCTGGGCTCATCCGTAGTGCCGGGCATGCCATGCAGATGGCACACCTGGCTGGCCTGGGGCACTTGGGCACGGTGACCGAGTTGCAAGGCTCTCTACTGATTCAAGGGCGGCTCGCTCCGCTCACCGCGCGCGGCCCGGCACGCCGGCCGGGCCTGCGTTCCTGTCTCCGCCCCGCTCCAGCCCGGCAGGAGGCAGGTCCACAGACTGCCCGACGCGCCGGAAGTTTACGGGGCCATGATCACTCGCGCCAAAGCAGCTCCGGCCCAAAGCCGCTCCGCCGACCGCGTGGGCACCTGGCACACCGCCGCCACCAAGGGCTGAAAGCGGGGCTGCGAACGTTGCCTCTCCGTCCGCTTCTGAGCTCACCACCACTCGCCTAACAAAGGCACACCGTCGCGTCAAGCCACGTGTTTTTGGGGCATGACGGACATCTTCGCGGTCGTGTCTGCTGACCTTGGGGCCGCATCAAAGGACGAAGGCCTCAGTCAAGCCATTGAGATCGAGGTGGAATCCATGAGTGCCCACAATCATGCACCGGCGGAGGGAATGCCCCATGGCGGCGGCCAAGCACCCCCACCGAACTCACGCGTGATCGCCGCACCGGCCGGAACGCCCTATCACCGGTTGGCGCGGACCGAACGGTACCGCTGGTGGCGTCCGCTGGGGGCCACGCTGGCCGCCGTGGCCGGCTGGTGGTTGTTCTTGTTCCCCTTGATGGCCGGGCTGGGTGTGGCGGCCTCGCTGGCCGGAGCCGAGCAGGGCACGGGCGACCTACTGTTCGCCGATCCCCTGTGGGACAACGCCGCTTCGCTGCTCATACTCGCGCTCCTGCTCCCGCTGGCGCTGCTTGCCGCGCGCCTGGTGCAACGCCGACCGGCCGGCACCCTGTCCTCGGTGACCGGACGGCTGCGCCGGCGTTGGCTGCTGGTCTGCCTGGGGGTGGCCGTGGCCGCGACACTGCTCCTGTTCGGCCTGCTAACCGTCTTCACCGCTGTGTCCGGGTCCGGAGCCTCCGAGTCGACGCCCGCTGCCTGGGTGGGCTGGCCGACATTCCTGGCCGCCGCCGCGATGCTCGTCCTGCTGGTGCCACTCCAGGCCGCCGCCGAGGAGTACGTCTTCCGCGGCTGGATCCCCCAGATCTTCGGCTGCTACCTGCGCACCCCTTGGGTCGGCATCACCGCGGGAGGTCTGCTGTTCGCCCTGTCCCACGGGCTGGGCACGCCGTGGGGCTTCGTCGGCCTGGTCCTGTTCAGCCTGGTCCTGGGCGTGCTGGTGATCCGTACCGGTGGCCTGGAGGCGGCCATCGCCCTCCACGTGGTCAACAACCTCTTCTTCCTCCTCCTCTCCGCCACCGTCGTGGACGGGCTCAGCGATACCACCACCAACGCTGGGGACGCCCCCTGGGCGCTGCTGGCGGCCGAGGCAATCGTGCTGCCGCTGTACGCGTGGGTGGTCCTGCGCCTGAGCCACCGGTTCCGCATCGCACGCACCGCCCCTGAACCCACTCGCCGCCTGGCGGAGGCTGCGGCCGCCACAGCTTGAAAGATCTACCCCTCACCGGAGAACGGAGTAGGCATGGACCACGAAGTGACGGACGTCACAGCGTCCGAGGAGCAGAAGTTGTCCAAGGGTGTGGCGATCGTCGCCACGATCGCGGCAACGGTGTGCGGGGCGGCAATTGTGCTGGCGGTGTTCTCCTGGCTGGGCTGGGTCCCCTATCCGTGGTTGGGGTGGCTCGTCACCAAGGGGGCGTGGAAGCTTGCGGTGATCGGGTCGGTCGGTTTCGTGGGTCTGCCCGCCTTGCTGCGGCAGGGCCGTACGAAGAAGAAAGGGGACGCCGGCTGAGGACGATGATCCGGCGCACGCTTCATAGTCGGCGTCGCACTCTGTGGTCACGCCTCCGAGTCAGCGCTGCACTGCGGACGTAGCGGGACGAGGTGACCCACACCGCTGTCACCATGACCGCCTCAGGCGCCTCCCGGGTGAAAGCCGAAGCCGGCGCCGCATCGTCATCGGTGTCTTCTCTGCTCTTCCCTACGCCCCATCGACCCCAGCATCTTCAGCAGCACGTCGGTGTTCTCGATCGCGTGGCCCAGTATCCCGTGAGCCGCCCTCAGCTGATCAGACTGGACCGCCAAAATCGTCCAAACCTTGAGTGTGTGTCAAAGGCCAACTCGACAGTTATCCATCGGAGATGGGCGGCGACCGTTGCGGCTCTGCTGGAGAGGTCATCGGACGCCAGCCCTTCGGAGTCTTCATCCGTGTCGACGGCGTTCGGGACGTCGTAGAGCTGGCCGAGATCACGGCGATGCCACATGAGGTGGACCTGCCGGTACTCCGAGCCCGCATCATCTGCGAGGTCATCGGGCACGCCGAGCACAACCACCAGGTGAGGGTGCGGTTGCAGGAGTGGGAGGCGCCTGCCGAGTGACCGAGCGCGGGCCGTCCCTGGGCCGTGCGAGGTCAGCCGACGCCGACCAACAACGACAGAAGCCCACGGCATCCGACCTGGTCAGAGCCGTGGGCTTCTTCTGTCTCGCTGGTCAGCCGACAGGCTGATCAGTAGACCGACAATAACCTCTGGGCACTGCCCGGCGGCGGGGTCGACGTCGGCGAGTCAGCGCCCCATGCCGCCGTACGGGAGACGAAGGAAGAGACCGGCTTCGACGTCGAAGTGACGGGCCTGGTGGGCATCTACACCAACCCGGCTCACGTCATGGCGTACGACGATGGTGAGGTCCGCCAACAGTTCTCGATCTGCTTCCGGGCGCGTATTGTCGGCGGCGAGCTGCGGACGAGCAGCGAGAGCAAGGAAGTGGCGTTCGTGCACCCCGGTCGACTGGACAGCCTGAACATCCATCCGTCGATGCGCATGCGGATCGATCGTGGGCTGTCTGACCGGATTAAGCCCTACCTCGGCTGACGATCTCCGGCAAGGTCGCTCGGCAGGTGGCGACGGAGCAACCTGATCGCGGGACAGCGAGGAGATGCGTGCGGTGTTGGGGACCCCGAGTTCACCGTGGACGATGCGACGCTGGCGGTTCTGGAACGCTTCCGCCTCATCACCGACCTTCGCCTCAGCGATTGACCATTCGCCTATCGCTCGATGACCGATCTCTGTAGAGCTACGGATCAGAAGGTGCCCGTGCCCCATCCGTGCCCGATCGTACGGGAAGCCGCGGGGAATCACGGTGACGAGCGGGCACCTCACAGCACAACGGCCCTTGACCGCTTCACCTGGTCAGGGGCCGTTCATGTGCGCGGTGGGTGTGGGATTTGAACCCACGGTGGCTCACGCCACGACGGTTTTCAAGATTGCTCAAGCGGGTTGAGTCACCCGTTGAGACTCCACCCCTCACGTGATTTCGGTCCATGGGCCGGTGGTCTCGTCTTTTGGAATCCAGAGCAGTGGTTGACTCGTGCGGCAGCGCTCGTCCGCTCCCTCTTCCCAGGGGAACCGCCCGGCCTTGTCCGGCCAGAACAGCTGCGTGATGGGCAGTGGCGGGGTCTGGTAGAAGTCGATGCCTGCGCCGAAGAAGTCGTGGTACCAGCTGGGGTGCACGGGCCGGACCGCCACATCGTAGCCGTTGAGAACGTCGCCCCGGCGCTGGTCGGGCTCGAGTGGGTTGCCGTCCCGTATTGCTGCCCCAGCGGCGTTCGCCACGCGCATCGCGGTCTGCGAGGGAAGGCCGAACACGCTTACCTCGGGACTCCGCAGTGTGTGCCACAGGCCGATGGAGTAGCCCCAATCGCCGGGGGCATCACCGCCGGCCACGCCCATGACGTGCCAGCCGAAGTCCGCGACACTCTTGGCTATGCGGCTGTCGCGTTCCTCCCACACGGGGCCACCCCATTCCGTCGGGGCGCAGAGGAGGCAGAAGCAAGGGGAGTCGTCCATCCGAGGAGAGTAAGCCTGCTCGCACACGGGGCCGTCTCCGGGCCGTCCGAGGCCGATCAGCGGCAGCCAGCAGCGACCAATGACGACCATCCAGGAGGAGACGGGGAGCGCCCAGACCAGCGAAGACGCAGGTCGCCAAGATCCCTAGCAAGACCCAGGGCAAGAAGACGGCCGCTGAAAAGCCCTGGGCGTGTACGACGCCGGTGGACGAGGATGCAGCCGTGACCTTCATGATTGTTCGTGGCAGTGTCGAGGACGGGCCGTATCGCTGCCCTTGCTGCGGCTTCATCACCCTGGCCGAGCGTGGAGCGTTCGAGATCTGCGATGTCTGCTATTAGGAGGACGATGGCCAGGACGAGCACGACGCCGACGAGGTCCGCGGCGGCCCGAACCACGGCCTCAGCCTGCGGCAGGCACGCCAGAACTTCGAGGCGATCGGGGCGTGCAACGAGTACTGCGCTCAGTTCGTACGCGACCCTCTGCCCGAGGAACACCCGGACAGTGGGACGACGTACGGAACGGGCACCCTCGTGGTCGTGACATCCACCGCTGACATCAACGACGGTGAACAGCAACGGATCAGATCGAGCAAAGACGGCTCAGCCAGCGTGCTCGAAGGACGGCCGACCGCTCCTCCAAGGCCTCGCAGATCGAACTCCTGAAGTGTCGACCGCTTGCCTGTGCTAGGACAAAGCGCCAGCCCGGTCGCCGGCAGCTTGCACTATGACGGTGCCCGCTGCTTCCCAATACCGGTTGCAAGACCGATCACGAGGACGGCCAAGTCATCTCCGAAGACGGCAGGGTCTACAGATTCAGCCTCTTCTACGACCAAGCAGCAGAGCACGGCGCGCGCAGCGCCTACCTCCACGGCTGGACCGACATCACCGATTCTTGGCGGACCGGATCGCTGGCTACTCGAACAGCAGACGCCTTCGCTTGGATGTCCCGGACCGCCGAGTTGAGTTGACCGCCAAGACAAGGGCGGTGAACCGTTGAGCCCCGCTGAGTGTCTGACTGCGTGACAACGCCGACGCACACCGGCGAACAAGTGCGGACGCCTGCGGACCGTCAGCGCAGGTGAGAGGCACAGCAGCCCAAGGCAGAGCCCTCACCCAAGTTGCTTCGGGACGAAGAGGTCTCGTCGCCAAGGTGCGGTGGGAGGGGGCGGTGCGCTGGCGCGACTGGAATCCCGAAGCGAACCCGGGGACCTTTCAATTCCCGTCCCTTTGGCCGCCGTGCCCGTAAACGGAGACATCGAACCGGCCCATCACGCCAGAAAGCTAACACCCATGTGGACGGTCATGAAATTTGGCTCTGTCGGAGATCTTGTGACGACTGCGCGGTCATGGGCTGTGAAGGATGCGTTTGCGGAGAAGCGGGAGGTGCGCGCGGCCGAAGCCCATGCGCTTGAGGAGCTTGGCTCTCGTGACGTGACCTTCGACCTGGCCCGAGCTCCAGGGGGTGGCGAAGGCGGCGGTGACGGCGTCGAGGTCGCGGTGGAAGCCGTTGACCAGCGAGTGCAGGGCGGGCAGGTCGTCGGCTTTGACCCGGTCCATCCAGGCGGGGAGGGCCTCGGCGTTCTGGTCTCGCATCATCGCGGCGAAGTCGCGGACGTGCCGGACGGTGAGGTCCAGGTGCGGACAACCGGTGCGGATCTCCTTGAGCTCCGCAACGTCGGCCTCTGGGAGCCGGTCGGGGGCGGTCATGATCCAACGGACCACGCGTCGGGGCTTGGGAGGTGTCCTGACCGGGGGCGGGGATGCGGGTGGTGACTTCGGCAGCGGGCTGTGCGGCTTCTTGAACGGGCGGAAGTACCGGCGGACGCTCTGGACGTCGCCGGTGAATCCCTGTTCTTGGATCTCGCGGTGGAGACGCGGGACGTCGTGGCAGCCCTCGCGCCAGCGTTGATGGAGATAC
>NZ_JBQQCE010000354.1:0-10485 GCF_052245645.1 Streptomyces sp. KR55
CCGCCGGGGCGGCCGGAGCGAGCGGCTTCCTCGCCGCCTACCTGGCCGGGTTGGTGCTCGGCAACGCCAAACTGCCGCACCGCGCCGCCACCCGCTCCTTCGCCGAGGGAACCGGCTGGCTCGCCCAGATCGGCCTGTTCGTCATGCTCGGCCTGCTGGTCACCCCCAGCGAACTGCCCTCGGCCGTCCTGCCCGCCGTCGTGGCAGGGCTCGTCCTGCTGCTGGCCGCCCGCCCCGTCTCCGTCCTGGCCTGCCTGCTGCCGTTCCGCATCCCCTGGCGCGAGCAGGCGTTCATCTCCTGGGCGGGGCTGCGCGGCGCGATCCCGATCGTGCTGGCCACCTACCCCATCGTCGAAGGCGTCACCGACGCCCGGGACCTGCTGAACATCGTGTTCGTGCTGGTCGTCCTGTTCACCCTGCTCCAAGGTCCCAGCCTGCCCGCCGCCGCTTGCAGGCTCGGCCTGACCCGCCCCGACGCACTGCGCGAGGTCCAGGTCGAGACCGCACCCCTGGACGTACTCGACGCCGACCTGCTCACCGTCACCATCCCGCCGGGCTCCCGGCTGAAGGGCGTGGCCGTCTTCGAACTGCGGCTGCCGCCCCCGACCGTGGTCACCCTGATCGTCCGCGACGGCACCACCATCGTTCCGCAGCCCGGCACCGTGCTGGGCACCGGTGACGAACTGCTGCTGATCACCACACCCAAGACCCGGGAGGCCGCCGAACGGCGGCTGCGCGCGATCGGCCGCCGCGGCAGACTCGCCCGCTGGTTCGGCGAACACGGCCACCCCGAACCTCCCGGCCCCGGCGCTGCCTGACACGGTCGGTGACCGTGGCAGTGCGCGTACTGCGCCGTGCCCATTGATGAGCTCGTCGTGGTTCCACCGCCGCCTGACCCTGCTGTGCACCCGGCGGGTGCAGCGGAGGTGGCACGCGAGCGACGTGGGACACGCTGTTGACCTCTCGCCTGCGGGAGCAGTCTGCCCATTGCGCGATCTCTCCGACGCTCTTGTCCAGGGTCCGCGTCGGACGGCTTTGGCCAGTGCGCCGCCGCAGTCACCGCCAATCAGGTCACACCCGGCCTGACCACCGTGACCGGGCAGTGCGCATGATGCAGGACGGCCTGGCTGACCGAGCCCAGCAGCAGTCCCGCGAAGCCGCCGTGGCCTCGGGCTCCGACCACCAGGAGCTGCGCGTCCTCGCTCGCCTTGATCAGCGCAGGACGCGTACGGGCGTGCAGCAGACGGCGGTGCGCCGTGACGTCCGGATACTTCATCTGCCGTCCGGACAGTGCCTCGGCCAGCACCCGTTCCGCCTCGTCGCGCAGCCGGTCCACGTCGTACAGCACAGTGGGCGGATCACCAGGACCGCTGTAGGCGCGCTCGGTCCAGGTGCTCCACGCATGCAGGGCGACCAGGTCCGCGCCTCGCAACGACGCCTCGGCGAAGGCGAAGTCGACGGCTGCCTCCCCGGCTGGAGAGCCGTCGACGCCCAGCAGCACCGGCCCGGACGGGTTCGGCCTGTCTCGCACAACCATGAGCGGGCAACGGCCGTGGGCGGTCAGATGCACCGCCGTCGATCCCAGCAACAAAGCGCCGAACGTCCCCAGCCCCCGGCTGCCGACCACGACCAGCGCCGCCGTACGCGACTGGACCTCCAGCACGCTCAGCGGTTCACCGCCGATGACGGCGTGGGCCACCTCCACCTCCGGCGCGACGGTCCGTGCCCGCCCGACCGCTTCGGCCACCGTGCGCTCGGCCAGCTTGCGCAGTTCGCCCCCGACCGGTCCCAGCGGCGACGGCCCGGGCGGCGCATGCATGCCGGGCCAGATGAACGCGTGCACCACCCGCAGCCCGACTCCGCGCATGCGCGCCTCGCGCGCCGCGAGCTCCGCGGCAGCGAGACTCGACGCCGAGCCGTCCACACCCACCACGACCGGTCCACTCATCAACGGTCTCCTATCCCCGTGCACGCACGGCACCGGGCTGCCACGCACGGCGGCTCGCAATGGCGACCCAGGCAACATCCCTGTGCCAGAGACAGGTCCCTGCGGAGATCTGCCGTCCCCGTCCCCGCCGCCTCCAGCCTCGCTCTGGCCATCGGCCACTGCCATTGGGCCGGGCGGCCGCTGCCGGTCTGTTGCCGGCGCTGGTGGCCCGGCACTTCTCCAAGCAGGGGCTTCGGGCGGCGGTCGATGCTCATGTGCTGGACCACATCAGTGAGTAGTTGCGGCAGCTGGAGCCGGGCATGGGCCTGATGGCTTCCCTCGGTGAGGTGTCGGCGCGGGTCTTCGGTGCAGACCCGATCCTGCGCGGCTACCTGCGCTACGTCCTGCTGGAGGACAGTGAGGCGAGCGCGGCTCTCTTCGGCCGCCTGTTGTCCGGCGCCCGAGCAGAGGTGGAGCGGCTGTCCGCCGTCTACAGAGAGGACGGTTCCGACGAGGAGTGGGTCCCGTTCCAGATGCTGTGCCTGATCCTCGGCCCGCTGCTGCTGGAGCGGGTCATGCAGCCCAACCTCGACGAGCCGACATTCGCCCTCGTCCTGGCCCGCCGCAGCGCGGCCAACCAGCGGTTGTTGCTGCCGGGTTACTACGGTCAGCTGGAGGGTGTGGATGGGGGTTAGCCTCAGTGTGGAGTGTACGTGTGTTTACAAGAATGAACACATGGATACTCCCTCTCGCTTACGGTCCGCGCCGCCACGCTCTCATGCCCCGTCGCGCCGCCTCGCCTGGCTGGACAATCTCCGCCTCGCCCTGACCGTCCTGGTCGTCGTCCACCACGCGGCCCAGTCCTACGGCCCTGCCGACCGGTGGTACGTCGAAGGCCAGCCGCGCACCGGCGCTCTGGCGACCCTGTCGGCGGTCGACGGTGCCTTCTTCATGAGCCTGTTCTTCTTCGTCTCCGCGGTCTTCGTGCCCGGCTCCTACGGCCGGCGGGGCGCCCGCCGCTTCCTGACGGGCCGCCTGCTGCGCCTCGGCGTACCACTGCTGGTCGGCGCGCTGACCATCGTGCCGGGCCTGATGTACGCGTACTACGTGCACTACCGCGGCTATCCGCCGATCTCCTTCCCTCGCTACTTCACCGACGTCTACCTCGGACTCGGCGACAAGCCCGCCGACTGGAGCGGCCCCTCCTGGCCGGACCTGCAGTTCGGGCACCTGTGGTTCATCCAGAACCTGCTCGCCTACAGCGTGCTGTACGTCCTGTGCTGCCAGGCCGCCCGACTGGTGCGGTCGCGCGGCGGACGGACCCTGCCGGTGCCGGGTCACCGTGCCCTGCTCGTCCTCACCGCCGCGATCGCCGCCGCCACCTTCCTGGTGCGCCTGCGCTATCCACTGGACACCTGGGTGCCGGTGCTGGACTTCCTCCAGGTCGAGCCCGCCCGCCTGCCGCAGTACGCGGCCTTCTTCGCGCTCGGGGTGCTGGCGCACGGCCACGACTGGCTGGAGCGGTTCGACGCCCGCACCGGATGGGTGTGGCTGACCGGTGGACTGGCCGGCGTGGCGCTGCTGTTCGCGATCGGCGTGAACGCCGACTGCTTCGGACCGGGCGGCTTCGACTGGCCGTCCGCATTGTGGGCGGCGTACGAGAGCGCGCTGTGCGTGGCCTTGTGCATCGGGCTGCTCACGCTGTTCCGGGAGGCGGTGACGCGCTGCAGCCGCCTGTCGGCGGAGCTGGCAGCCGACTCGTACGCCGTCTACATCATTCATCTGCCGCTGGTGGTGACGCTGCAGTACTACCTGGCCGGCCGTGGGCTGTCGGCCGCCGGTGCGTGGGCGACGGTTTGTGCGCTCACGGTGCCGACAGCCTTCTTCGCCGCGGCCGGGCTGCGGCGGCTGCCGGGTTTCCGCCGGGTGCTGTGAGGCTGCCGGTCAGCGGCGCAGCTTCACCTTGTTGACCGCGGCGACGCCGAAGGCCGCGAGGGCGATCTGGATGAGCCACTCGACCCGGTCGACGCCCTCGGTGCCGGCGACGTTGAGGCCGGATGCGATGCCGGTTCCGATGAACGCGGCGATGATGCCCATCCCGATCGTCCACAGGATGCCGATGCGCCGGCGTTCTGCCTTTCGGGCAGCGCCGGGTGGTACGACTCGTCCCGGCACCGAACAGGCCCTGTACTACACCGGGACCGGCGACTGCGCGGACGCCTCTTCCCGTCAAGGGCACCGGCTGGACCGGCCCACGGTTCCGGAGCCAGGTGTGCCACAACGTGAGCGTCTCCGGTCCTGCCCCGCACCGGAGTGAGGAGGATGGGCCGTGGAGGGTTCCGGCCGCCGTGTCCGGAACGCCCAGCCCATCGTCGGCTCCATCAGGAACCGGACGACCCGCCGGACGAGCGGAGTGCACAGCGTGGTCACGACCGCGGCGATGACGGACACGGTGATCCCGCCGGGCGGCGGGTGGGTCCAGTCGTGGCGGGACCAGTGCCGGTGAGCGGTGGCGTGGAGGGAACCCGCGCAGCAGATAGCCGTACAGCGTGCCCGCGCCCAGCGCGGTGAACCACCTCCGCCGCCCGGGCACCCGGGCGAGGAAGCAGGCGACCAAGGCCAGCTCGCAGCCGAAGAGGGCCAGTGCCATGAGGGGCCCGTTCGCGACCAGGCGCCCTGGCCATGGGTGGCGGCACCCGCTGTGATCTTGTCCGTGCGCGCGGCGTGACAGCACAACCCTCACGAAGGATCAACCGTCTTCCCTGCGGACACCAGGTGTCCCAAGGACCGGCGGCAACCACCCGTCGGGCGTGCCTGACGGTGCGAGGCTCGCCGCGGTTGGTGAGGGCTGCGCTCATCCGTTGTGCGAGGAGGTACGTGGGATGGCTCTACGTCATCGCGAGTCAGACGGCTTCCCGGCGTGCCGGCGCAGGCAGAGGGAGGCGGCCATGGGGAGCCCGCAGTCCGCTGGGGAACCTGTGTACGTCAGAGGCGACGTGGTCGAACCGCTGCTGCGCCGTGCCGACCTATTGTCCCAGCTCCTGCGGATCGGGTACGCACGCGGCCAGCAGGAGTAGGAGCAGGAGGCGTAACGCGTTGCTCAACGCCGCAACCGGGAGGCCGGGCTGGCTCACGCGATCTG
This sequence comes from Streptomyces sp. KR55, assembly GCF_052245645.1. Taxonomy (NCBI): domain Bacteria; kingdom Bacillati; phylum Actinomycetota; class Actinomycetes; order Kitasatosporales; family Streptomycetaceae; genus Streptomyces; species Streptomyces sp. KR55. Next base: position 5,070 of record NZ_JBQQCE010000354.1, read on the forward strand.
CGGCGATCCGCTCTGCACCGGCAAGGCTGCCGCAAGTGTGAAGAGCGGCCCGGCCTCCCGCCCGGTGAGAAAAGGCCCGGGCCGATTTGCGCGAGCAGGGACAGACCCGTCACGGGGGGAACGAGCCTGCCCCTGCACGACAGCGCCCGCATACCTCCCCCAAGAGGGCGGGCGCCCTGACCCCCATCGGTGGGGTCACCTCCTCCAGCGCACCGTGCGCCTGGAGCGTCACACGTGACGGCGGACGGTTACGGAGTCGACACCTCTGTGAAGACGGGTACTTGATGACGTCACAAGTCAGCCACGGAGCATGTGCGCCTCCTGGCCGTGCCGTTGGCAGCTTCCCGCAGTGCCGGGCCCCGCAAGCGTTCGGCCACCATGCACGTCAGAGCCGCACCGATCACCGCCGTCCTCGTGGCCCGTACATGATCCGGCTGCTGACACAGCCAGGGGCATGCCGGACGGTCCTCAATGGCGACGGGCCTGCCTGGTGCGCGTCAGGCGCGACTCCGGCCGCCGGCACCGGTCCGCGCTGTGTCCGTTGCCACGTCGAAGGGGATGTCGGCGAGGGAGGCGTAGCCCTGCTCGCCGTGCACCGTCTCCGCCTTGGGGTGGACGGGCACGATCCGCTTGCCGTAGCGCTGGAGGACCCGGGCGACGCCGTACGCCGCGCGGTCCTGGTTCGACGACAGGCCCACCACCGCCCAGGTGTCTCCCAGCTCGGTGAGGATCTTGCGGACCGTCGCTTCGTCGCCGTACACGGTGGGACTCCTTCGGTCTCGTCGCTCTGCTGGACACGCGGCACAACCGCTCCGACTGCAACGGTCGGCCGCGTACGGAGATTCCCCCGTTCGGTCCCGGGGTGCATGGTGGAACCCCGCCACCTCGTCCGGAACCACGCCAGATGGCTGCGCACGACCGCTCGCCCGCCTACGCTCGCCCCGTGCTGCGCATCATCGACGCCCGAACCGGCGAACCCGTCGACGCGTCCACCACCCGCCGGGGCCTGGTCCGCGTCGAGGCCCACGCGCCCGGCCTCGACGCCACGGCCCTGCGTGTGCTGCTGGTCGCCGACGTCCTGGTCCGCGCCCTGGAACTCGGCGGTACGCCGGTCTGGGGTCTGCTGTCCGGCGACCGGGAGCGGGCAGAACTGCGCACGGCCGCCGCGGCCCTCGGCATCCGGCCCTTCGAGGACCGCCGCGACGTCGGCGCCGGGCCGGTCGAGCGGCAGGTCCTCCATGTGGTGGGGGAGGGTGGGGCGGCACCCGACGGAGTGCGCGTCGCGGTCGCGCCCGTGGATCCCGGGCCGGTCGATCTCGGGGAGGCCCTCGGGGGCGGCGCCGATCCCGCCGTGTTGCGTCTGGCGCTGCTCGCCCCGCACAGGAGTCGTCCGGTGCGCCTCGACGCCGCCGCCCTGGACGAGGCCCGCGACACCCTTGCCCGCTGGCGCCGGGCCGTCGCCGCCTGGGCGCGCCGCCCTTCGCGGCCCGTTCCCGAGGAGGTCCGCGAACAGTTGCGTACCGCCTGGGAGGACGATCTGGACGTCCCGTCGGTCCTGCGCGTCCTGCGCCGCGTGGAGACCGACCCGGAGCTGCCGGAGGGCGCGCGGTTCGAGACGTACGCCTACACGGACCGGCTGCTCGGGCTCGACCTGACCCGCGATCTGGGATCCCCGGCATGATCACGCGGGCGGGAACCGGCCCGCTGCGCCGTCTGGTCGTGCTCCGACATGCCAAGTCGGCCTGGCCGCCCGACGTCGCCGACCACGAGCGCCCGCTCGCGCCCCGCGGCCGACGGGACGCGCCGGCCGCGGGGCGCGCGCTCGTCGAGGCCGACTGCCTGCCCGACCTCGCCCTGTGCTCCACCGCCGCCCGTGCCCGCCAGACCTGGGAACTCGCGTCCGCCCAGTGGGGCACCCCGCCGCCCGTACGGCACGATTCGCGGCTGTACGGAGCCGACGTGCCCGACCTGCTGGCCGTCGTGCACGAGGTGCCGCCGGAGGTCGAGACGCTGCTCCTGATCGGGCACAACCCCGGTCTGGAGGAGCTGGTCCTGGCGCTCGCCGGGGACGGCCTCGACGACGCACTGGACCGGGTCCGGGTGAAGTTCCCCACCTCGGCGATCGCCGTTCTGGCCTGGCACGGCAGCGGCTGGCACACCCTCGCGCCGGGCAGGGCACTGCTGACGGCGATGATCGTGCCGCGGGGCAAGAAGAAGCCGGGCAAGAAGTAGGGCGCCTCTCCCGGGCCGGGCGCACGCGCGCGTACGGCATAGGCTGGCCCGATGCAGGACGAGTACCGCACGGTCGCCCGCGCGGGCGTGCACGAAACCGAGGTCAACCGCTCGCGCTTCCTGTGCGCCCTCGCCCCGGCCGCCACCGAGCAGGAGGCCCAGGACTTCATCGCCGCCGTGCGCAAGGAGCACGCCGACGCCACGCACAACTGCTGGGCGTACGTCATCGGCGCCGACGCCTCGGTCCAGAAGGCGAGCGACGACGGCGAACCGGGCGGCACCGCCGGTGTCCCGATGCTCCAGATGCTGCTGCGCCGCGACATGCGGTACGTCGTCGCCGTCGTCACCCGTTACTACGGCGGGGTCAAGCTCGGTGCGGGCGGCCTCATCAGGGCGTACGGCGGAGCGGTCGGCGAGGCCCTGGACGCCCTCGGCACGATCACCCGCCGCCGCTTCCGGCTGGCCACGGTGACCGTCGACCACCAGCGGGCCGGCAAGGTCCAGAACGACCTGCGCGCCACCGGCCGAGAGGTACGGGACGTGCGCTACGCGGAGGCGGTCACGATCGAGATCGGGCTCCCGGACGCCGACGTGGACGCCTTCCGGGCCTGGCTCGCGGATGTCACCGCCGGGACGGCCGGGTTCGAGCTGGGCGGGGAGGCGTACGGGGACGCGTAGCGAAGGGTGCTGTGCACCACAAGGGTTTGTGGGCAATCGGTATCACGTGGTCATAACGGATGTGCGCAGGGTCGGTCATGACGGGGCGATACGGGAGTAACCGCCCGGGGTGTCGGACCCGGCCGTTAGTCTCGGGGATCGTGAGACTGCTGCACAAATTTTCGAGGCGCCACTTACCGTGAGTGCGCTGATGCGGCAAAGGCGCAGGTCAGGATGGTGCGGGTCCGCCCAGGAGAAGCTCGTCGGTGGTGCCGGTGCTGGTTTGGTGCCGACCTGTGGGCACCCCTCGTCATCTCTGGTGACCTGTCCCGTGCTGGTTCAGTGCTGGGCAGGGAGGGCTTCGAGTTGCAGGCGGTGGAGCGAGGTCTGGCAGCCGCCCTATTCGCAGTCGCCGAACTGATGGGTTTGGCGAGGCGGTTTCTGATGGACCGGTTTTATTTGCCTGCGCCCGCAACGTCCACACCACGATAGTTGTCCTCGGGCCGGGTCCTCGCACGGGGGCGCAAGCCGTGGCTCGCCCCCCGGTTCCCGACGCTGTTCACGGCGCCCTGAGCCACCCGGCGGGCGACGTCCCGATCGAGGCCCGCGCCAAGGACTGACAGGGCAGCGCCCCTGCCCGCAAACCGCGGACGGGCGGGCCTCGTCGACCGAGCCCGCACCGTCCGTGCCGGAAACGAGGCCCCACGGGCCCGGTGCTCAGGCACCCGCCGACGACTGCGCCTCCGCCTGCGCCCGGTACAGACGGCGCAGCCGCACCACGCCCAGGTCGTGCTGGTACAGGTTCTCCTGCTGGTCCGCGTCCGCCGGCATGGCCTCCAGCATCACGCGGTCCTGCTCCAGCACCTCCCAGTGGCGCTTTTCGATCAGTGTCTTGTACAGGAAGCGCCACGACGCGCGCTGCCAGTCCTCGACGCGGCGGTAGCGCCAGAAGAAGACCCCGCAGCGCTGCTCGTCCACCGGGCAGACCATGCCCACGATCCCGAACGGTCCGCCGGGACCGGCCGACGGCGGGTACGGGATCGACAGGTCGACCCAGTCCACACCCGTACGGCACAGCTCCACCCAGTCGAAGTTGACGCCCCGCTGGTCGGTCTTCTCGAAGAAGTAGCCGCGGTCGGTCTCCCGGATACGGAACTTGGCCGTCGTGTCACCGTCGAACATCGAGTGCGAGTCGTGGTGCAGGAAGGCGCCGTGCATCGGGTCGAGCAGGTTCTCCACGGCGTACCGCCACGGCACGTTCCACTCGGCGTAGCACAGGAACGCGTCCACGTCGGGGTCCGTCAGCGGCTCGGGCAGTGCGAGCGGTGCCGGTTCCGGGTGCCCCTCGTCGCCGAAGTAGGCAAGGATCGCGCCGCCGACCTCGCGCACGGGCAGCGAGGTGACCAGCTTCTTGCCCTCCAGATTGCAGCCGGGCAGCCCGGGGACCGAGGAGACCGTGCCGTCGGTCTCGACCTCGACGCCGTGATACCAGCAGGCGACCCGGTCGCCGAGGTGCTTGCCGAGCGACAGGGGTGCGCCGCGGTGCGGGCAGCGGTCGGCGAGCATCGACAGGGCGCCGTCGGAGCGGCGGAACAGCAGCCACTGCTCGCCGAGCGCGGTCACCTTGCGCATCGCGCCCGGGGCGACGAAGTGCGAGGGGACGACGGGGTGCCACTGGTTGCGCAGACCGGTGGCGTAGATGTGGTCCGCCGTGGCGGAGGACGACAGCGTCATGGTCAGGCTCCCAGTCGGTTCATCTCGGCGCGGAAGGATTCCTCGGTCCACGGCGAGCCGTCGGCGGCGTGGACCTGACGGGCGTTGAGCCCGCGTACGACGTCGGCCAGCTCGTGGCCCTCCTTGGTGAAGACCTCTTCGAGGGTCGCGGCGAGCTTGTACTCGTACGGCGTGGGCTCGTGCGTACGGGACTGGTGGATGTCCAGGTACGGCCAGGCGCCGGTCACGTTGGCGGTCACGGTGTCTCCTGAGGATGGGGGGGAAGGGGTCACAGGTCGAGGACGAGCCGGCCGGAGGCGCACCGCGAGACGCAGATCATCATCGTGGCGCCGACGGCGTGCTCCGACTCGCTGAGCAGGAAGTCGCGGTGGTCGGGGGTGCCGTCGAGCACACGGGTCTCGCAGGACCCGCAGATGCCGTCGCGGCAGGAGCTGTTCACACGGAGACCGGCGCTCTCCGCCGCATCGAGGATCGAGGTGTCCGCGGCGACGGTGAGGGTCACCCCCGAGGTGCGGCACTCGACCTCGAACGCCTCGTCGTCCCCGGCGCGTTCCACGACGGGTGCGGCGAACCGCTCCAGTCGCAGCCGGCCGTCGGGGCAGCGCTCCTCCACGGCGGCGAGCAGCGGTTCGGGGCCGCAGGAGTACACCAGTGTGCCCTCGGACAGCTCCGCCAGCACCGTGTCCAGATCGATGTGGCCCAGTTCGTCCTGCGGGACGAGCGTCACGTCGCCACCGAGCGTGGCGAGTTCGGCGGTGAAGGCCATCGAGGCCCGGCCCCGGCCGCCGTAGAC
>NZ_JBQQCE010000355.1:0-10403 GCF_052245645.1 Streptomyces sp. KR55
CGCAAGATGTCCAACTACCACCTCAAGAGAGCCGAGCACCGGCACTGGCCCCAGCCGACCCGGACAGCCACCGACGCCGTCGTGATCCACACGCCAAGACCACCAGACCCGTAACGCAACGGCATTGGCTTTAGGAGTTCGATCCGAGCTTGCTCCGGCTGCTGCCGTCGACTGGTGCGGCGGCCGGACAGAGACGCTGGTGTACGCCCCCGTCCGGCGTCGTTGATGTCAGCCGTGGATGTCAGATGCCTGGAGCTGAAGCCCGTGCAGCTCAGCCGCCCCGGTCGTAGCTGTTGCCCAACCGTCCTGAGCGATGCTAGACGTGACCGGTTGTTCGTTGCTGCGCTTCTGTGCTGTACGGCCCGGGTCCGGCGGGGACTACTCAGGACGCCGATCGCGCGCCACGCTCGTACGGCCACCCCGCGAGCCGCCTCTTACTCCCACCGGTTCGGCATTCGCCTCGGGTGCCCCGGGGCACCTGTTGTCGGGACGACGCGACCATACAGCCTTCACGGCTCGGACTCCACGGCGTATCCCCATGGACCGCTTCGTCCCGAAGCAACTTGCGTGGGCGGTCGACCAGGGGCCGGTATGCCTCTTACCTGGTGCGATGGTCCACAGGCGTCCACCCTTGTTCGCCGGTGTGCATGGGTGTTGTCACGCAGTTAGACACTCACCGACCCGCGACGCTTGAGGCTCCCGGCCATGCAGTTCTGATTCCCTGCAACTGCCGCTCACGACCGTGTGGCAGTCCCGCACCCCGCATCGCCGGCCTCCCGCATGCGCGTTTCCATCGACGTGCTCCGGTCGTACGGGTCGACCTCGGGGCCGTCTCCCGGGCGCGAGGCCGCGCGCTCTGCGCTGAACTCGGGGGTGAGGTAGCCGGTGAAGGTATCGCAGCCGCCGTTGGTGGTGTCCACCTTGTAGGAGACGAGGGAGAACGTACCCGGCTCGACGACGACCTTCGCCGGGTCGTCCCAACTCATCACGACCTCGCGGCGCACGATGGTGCGCGCGACTTCGTCGCTTCCCGCTGCAGCGCGTACGACCGGATATACGTACGTGACATCGGCGGTCACCTCGACCGCACCACGCTTACCTTCTCGGTACGTGATCCGCCCTCGTGTCTTGACCACATCCCCGACAAGCCGGACCTTCGTCTTCTCGAACCGGCTGAACAGCAGCAGAGGATCTTTCTCCCGGCTGGGCGCACGGAACGCGGTCGCCAGGTAGTTCTGGACATCCTGCTGATGAGGATTGATCAACGCGATCGCCTTCCTCGGCCGCTCCCCGCGCAGCACACCAGGATCCAGACTGGACGCGGCGAGGAAGTCCCGGGTCTTCTCGAGCGCCTGTGCGACCTGCACCTTGCTCATCCACCCGGTCGCCCGTGCCTCAGGCAGGCCGATCCCAGCCGTCCCGTCACCCCACTGCGCCGCGGGCGACCCCCTGAACGGCTGCTCCAGGGTCGGACGTTGGGCCGCCGCTTCCGTCGGCGGCGGTTGATCCGGACGTTTCGACTCCACGGCGAGCGGCGCATTCTCGCCGCCTCCGCCTCCGCCTCCGAACCATCCAGCCACCCGCCCTGGATCCAGCGCCACGACCAGCAAGGCGACCGCAACCAGCAGACCGATCGCGTACCAGCCCTTACCTCCTTGCCGCCGGGCCGGTTGATGACTCCGCCACGGCTCCGGTCGGCCGGTCTCCTCCCGCAGCCGCCGCGCCACCATCCGGGCCCGCGCCGACGGCTCCTCGGGCGCGCCCTTGGTTCCCGCCTCGGCTTCACGAAGGAAGCGCTCCCACTCTTCGTCCGGTATGGACTCCTCACCCTTGCCCACGATGGGCCCCGCCCTTCTCACGTACCCGGTCCCTCCCCAGGGCCGGTCATCTTCCGTGCATCCTCACACAGTTCAGCTTGGCTCCGTGATCGCCGCCGGTGGGGGCCCCGGCTCAGGGGACCAGGTCGGCGGAGTCTCAATGGACCAGTCAAGCCCACGAGCGACCTTGAAAACCGTCGTGGCGCAAGTCACCGTGGGTTCAAATCCCACCCCCACCGCCAGGAGAAACGGCTCCTGACCAGGTATTTCGGTCAAGGGCCGTTCTGCTGTCCGCTCCCCGCCGGTGACTGCCATTCCCCGTGGTTCCCCGGGCTATCGGGCACGGGAGGGGCACGGGCACCTTCTGATCCGTAGCTCTATGTAGGACGTTCGCTAGCGGCCGTAGCGAAGGCACCAAGGCCGTGCAGGTACGGGTTAGTTCGTCGTTGGGTGCTGTGGTTGCGGTACTTCGTTGCTGTACTGCTGTGACTTAGCACGCTAGTTGGCCACTCTGGCGCTCCGTTTGTTGTCTAACGACTCGCTTCGCAGCGGTGTGGTGAGAGTTCGCACTGCCCGCCTGACCCCGGGACATCAGGGGCGGCCGACCAGCTCCCGCCTCTTCGCCGAACAGCGTGAGCAGCATCCGTATGCTCCGGCCATGAAACTCTTCCGGCCGCGCGGCCGAAACGACGCCAGGCAGTTGATGAGATCCCCCTTGGGCCAGGCCATAGCCCTGTACCAGGCCGGGCGCTATGCCGAGGCGGAGGCCGAGGCCCGCGCCGTGGCCCGGTCCCGGCCACGCGACGACATGTACGCACCGCTGGCGCTGAGCATCGCCGCGCTCGCGACGGGCGCCCAGGGCCGCCACGCCGAGGCCCTCGCCGCATACGACGCAGTGCTGCCGGTCTTCGGCAGGATCTTCGGCGCCGAACACCCGCAGACCCTGAAGCTGCGCTCGGACCGCGCCCAGGCGCTGACCGCGCTCGCCCGGCACGCCGAGTGCGAGGCAGAGTGTGCGGCCGTCGCCCGGGCCGCGACCCGCGGTACAGGGCCGGAGATGCCGCTCATAGCGGCGGCCGCCCGCAACGGACTGATCTTCGCCCTCAACGCGCAGGGACGCCACCCGGAGGCCGAGGCGCTCGCCTGCGAGGCCCTAGCCGCCCATCGCGTACCGGACCGGTTCTCCCTGGTCCTGCGGCTCGGCCTGGCCCGCAGCCTCAACGGCCAGGCCCGCCACGAGGAGGCTCTCGCCGAGGCGGAGCGCGCCGACGAGCTGCGCCGCAGTCTGCCCGAGGAGCAGCGCCGCCCGGAGACCGGCGCCGTCGAGCTGGCCGTGGCCACCGCCCTCCTGGGGCTGCACCGCCCTACCGAAGCCCGCCTCCAGGCCGCAGCCGCTCACGACGCCTGCCTGGCCTCCTTCGGCCCGGACCATCGCCGCACCATCGAGGCTCGGGATCTACTCGACCGCATCGACGGCGCTTGACCGGGCGCGCAACGCCTCCCTCTCTGCTCTACCCACCACTCTCCCCGGCTCCCATCCCGTCCGCCGTCGACCCGCACACCGTGGAGCGGGCGTGGTTCATGGCGTCCAGGTGGAGCGTGCCACTGTATGAACGACCTGGACGCCATGGGCCGCGTGCTCGGCTCTGCCTGGGTCGACGGTGGGCGGGATGGGAGCACCCCGCGCACGCCACTACGGACCCGCAGTCGGTAACGGCGCCCCCTCCATCCCGGTGTCGGCCGATCCCCCGCCGGAGGCATCATCTTGTGGCCGCAGATGACGTCCCGCCCTTGCCCGCTTGCACGTAGCGCGCCGCCGGGCGGGGCCGCCGCTGGCGAAGACAGGGCGGTGACCTCTTCGACGTGACGTATGAGGGCCAGGCGCCGCTTGGCCTCACGGTCAAGCGGCGGGGTGGTGGGGGTGGACTTCGGCATGTGGATCTCCGTAGTGATCGGAGACCCAGGTGTCAACGATGATCGTCAGTTTTAGAGTGGCAGGAGTCCGCCTACGTCTTCACCACCCGCACCGGCCGCCCGGTCGAGCCGCGCAACGTCTACCGCTCCTTCACCCGCATCGCCCAGTCCGCCGGCCTCCGCGTCATCCGGCTGCACGACGCCCGGCACGGCACGGCGACCCTCCTCACGGCGGCCGGAGTCGCTCCCCGCGTCGTGATGGAGATCCTCGGGCACTCCCAGATCAGCATCACCATGGACGTGTACACGCACGTCGTACAGGACACCCAGCGCGAGGCCATGAGCCATATGGATCGCCTGCTGCGGAGGCGCCCCGGTCGTCAGTGACCGCCCCCGTTGATGTCAGAAGTAGATGTCAAAGGCCCCGGACCATGATCGGTCCGGGGCCTTTTGGCTGGTGCCCCCGGCAGGATTCGAACCTGCGACACCCGCTTTAGGAGGGCGGCCGTGACCGGCAGCAGAGGCGCCCAGATCGCCCCGGCTGCAAGGGCAGCCCAGCTCAGCGGCGCATCGCGACCGTGGCGAACCGTCGTTGACCGTGATTGACCGCACGATGTGGCATGGCTGTGGCACGCACCGCCGACCGACTCAGCTGTGATCGATCCACTCGCTGAGTCTGATCCTCACCTCGTGGTTGTGATCGGTGTGCCAGACAACCTCACCACTGATCTGTGCACCCAGTGATGGAAGGCTCGCACTGGGCGGCATGGAGCCGATATCAGCCAACCCGACCGCATTGGGCACACCGTCGATACGAATGAAAACCCCGAATGGCTGGCGGCCGACGACCTGGCCAGTGATGCGGGTGCCTACGGGTAGCGCGGACACGGTTGCTGACCACTCTCGGCGGACTTGCTCAGGGGACGGATCGCTGTGCCAGGCGTATTCGGTCATGAGTCGATCCTGTCAGGAGGGATGGCGTGTGGGCGACGGTGAATTCTCAAGGACAAGCCAAAGCAACCTCAGCCGGACCGAGCGACCGGAAAAGCCCCAGTTGGGAAGATCGCGTAACCGGATCCGGGCTGACGTGGCAAGACGCTGACCTGAGCGTTCCCAGAACGCTCGCCGACGGTCCCCGCTGCTCTCCGTCCTTCGCCGTCCGATCGGGCACGCAGGGGGCATGCGCCGCCGGTCCGCGTCGCGAGCAGGATCCGCTTACCTGTCAGGTCATCGAACCCGGCGCGTTGGCATGCCATGATCTCGGCGTACGGAGCCCACCGGACCGGAAGGACGCCATGCCCGCCTACGCCATAGCGCACCTGCGAGAGGCCGTACCGCACCCGGAGATCGCTGAGTACATCGAGCGCATCACTGCCACCTTCGAGCCGTACGGCGGCCGCTTCCTCGTGCACGCCACGCAGCACGAGGTGAAGGAGGGCAGCTGGCCCGGGCACGTCGTGGTGATTGGCTTCCCCGGGATCGCCGAGGCGCGGGCCTGGTGGGACTCACCCGCATACCGGGAGATCGCACCGCTGCGCTCGCGGCACATCGAGGGCGACATCATCCTGGTCGAAGGCGTCCCCGAGGGCTACGACCCCACTGCCACTGCAAAGGCGATGCGGGAGGCCCCTGCCTGCCGAGTAGCCTTCGGGCTCGGCCGGGCCCAGCGGCAGGCTAGACGACAAGCTGAGGTCGGCGTCGGCTGACCTCGGACGGCCCGGAGACGGCCCAAGGGCAGCTAAACCACCCTGCCCTTGCCGAGCGAGTCACCCAAGAATCTGAAGACTTGTCCCAGCCGCTCGTTCGCCTCCGCCGGCGGTTCCGGGATGGGAGCGCCAGCAGCGATGTGCTCACCAAACAGCCACAGCACCTCGTACAGGTCCTCGGCGGTGGCCCGGTCGAGGCGCAGGACAACGTCATCAGCCATGACTGCAAGCTATCGACTGGCATTCTCCCCTCCATCCCGAGGGGGCATTGCGGATTGGACGCCACGGCTGACCTCTTCGTCCCGAACTATGGGCGTGACGGTCGCTGACGGTCGCTGTGCTGGTGAAGCGTAGACTTCGGGCCGTTTCTGGTCGGGCACGGTCTTCACGGTTGCTGTACTTCGCTGCTGTACAGCACCAGCGCCTGAATGATCATGGAGTTCTCTGTGCTCAGTGATCAGTGGAGGGCTCGTGACTGTCCTGCCATCGCGTCTGCTCGAATACCTGTAGGACCAGTTCGCGGCGCCATCTTTCGGTCCCTACCGCCCGGTGCTCAGCAACCGGGTTGCAGGCAGGGGCAAGAGATCACAATGTCTTGACCTGGCCGCCGTCGATGGTGAACTCGGCTCCTGTGATGTTGCCGGCGAGCGGGGAGGCGAGGAAGAGAGCCAGATCGGCGACTTCGTGAGCTTCGGTGACTCGTCCTGTGGAGATGCCCATGCTCTGCGGCACGACTGCATCGATGGCTTCCTGCGCGGTGGTGCCGGCCTGGGCTGCCGTGGCATCGGCGAAGCCGCCCGGCGCGGTCCAGAAGGGAGTGCGAACCGGCCCCGGGGCGATCGCGTTGACCCGGACGCCTCGCGGTGCGAACTCCTCGGACAGCGACTTGGTCAGGCTGCTCAGCCCGGCCTTGGCCGCGGAGTAGTCCACGACCATGGGGAAGGGGAGACGCGCGTTGATGGAGCTGATGTTGATGATGGAACCCCCGTCCACGACCAGCAGGTGAGGAAGCGCAGCGCGGCTGGCCCGGACCGCGCTGAACAGGGTCATGTCGAAGATCCGTTGCCACTCGGCGTCGTCGATGTCCAGGAAGCTCGGACGGGGCGTTGCGGTACCCAAACTGTTGACCAGGACGTCGACCCTGCCGTACTGGTCCACCGCGTGTCGGACGAGTGCGCCCGGTCCGTCTGCGGTGGACAAGTCGACCGGGACTGCGGTGACGCCGTACTTCTCGTGGAGCCCTTTGAGCTCGGGAGTAATGCTCCGGCTGCCGACGGTGACGTGTGCGCTTTCACGGGCGAACGCATCGGCGATGGCGAGGCCGATGCCCTTGCTCGCTCCGGTGACGACGGCGACCTTGTCCTTGAGCTGGAGGTCCATGGCGGTCCTTTTCCGGGTTGGTCACCCCCTATATCGAGGGTAGGCAGAACCGGCGCCGTCGGCTCAGGCGGGCAGCCGGTCCCAGCCCCGTGTCAAGCTGCGGAAATCAGTCGCCGGCTCGCGAAGCACGAGGTTGCGCACCTTCCGTCGCCGCTGCCGTCGAAGGAGGCGGAAGAAGTGGGCCCTTCTCCCCGGTTGGTGTGTACATCAATGCAGCGCGTTCGGAGGGCCCGTTCAAGCATCGTCCAGCCGCTGCCACCTACTTCCTGCAGGACATTGCGCAGAGGCTGAGTCGCACCGAACGGGCTGAGATGGATCGCGACTGATGGTGAGTCCTCGGAGTGTGCACCAGCCTCTGGGCTTCTGTGAGCTCCAAGGCGCCCGCCTCAGGGTTTTGTCCTGTCCACGGATGGTGCACGGCACTAAGCTCAGGAGCTTGTGGAACCCCTTCTGACCTGCCGCGAAGCCCTTCAAGATCAACACGCTATTACAACGTGATCACTGGCAAACGGCTGCTTCCGGCGGCATCCGCCTGTACATACAACAAGACCCCGCACTCAGTGAACTCGCTGGTTACGGGGTCTTTAGGCACCTCATGAAGGGTGCCCCCGGCAGGATTCGAACCTGCGCACACGGCTCCGGAGGTCCTCGGTGTTTCATGCATTTGCGCAACTCCGCGTCGCGCGGGCCCCTGGTGGCGTCCGCGGGGTGAGGGGAAGGGGCTCGGAAGTCGCCCCTTGGATCACTCCGGTACTTGCCATGCACGCCGGTATGCGCGAAGCTGGGCAAAACGGGATTTTGGGATTTTCCCCGACTGCTGAACCTGGGTAGCGGGTGGTACTGAGCAGCGGCTCGGCCGTGCGCGGCGAGGCGTTGCCGGTTGTGGCTGGCTATAGGTGGGCCGTACTCGCATCACCGCACAGACCACAGAGGAATCACTCCAGCCACGCTGCAACGCTTGAGCTTGGTCCGACGCACCGCCTCCAACGGACGCACGTCCTCATGGAAGGGAGACCGTCGTGCGTGCCAAGGGATCCCTCCTCCTGCTTGGCCCGGGGCTCCTGGCCTCCCTCACGCTCTCGCCGGGCCTGACCGCGCCAGCCGCGGCCGCCCCCGCCCCGGCGCAGACAGCGGTGGCGGCCACGGGCATCCCCGAATACGTCGGGCAAGTACCTCCATGCAGCGGCGACTGGTGGGACGGCAACATCAGCGGCGCAGTTGCAGCCCGCAATGCTGCCGAGGCCGACTTCCCAGGACCGAAGCGTCCAATGTCAGCCCTCCCGCCCAACGCCACTGATTGTCAGCAGGGGTACCACTTCGGCTACACCACTACATACGATTACATGTATAGCAGGCAACAGGCACTTGCTCAGAAGGACCCGGCATTTGCCCAGGAGGCGGAGAAGCGGAAGCAGGCCAGAGAACGGATGGAGTCGGACATCGAAATAATGGAGGGTTTGGTGTCTGGAGTGACTCCTAGGCTTCCTGCGTCGGGGCCCGAAATTCCACCAGTTGCTCCGTCGCCAGGCAGCGCGGAGCCGAGTACCACTACCACACACCCGGCCGGGCCTCAGGTGCCTCCCACGGGATCTGTGACCCCGACCGCTCCTACGACGGAGCCAGGAACCCCAGGTGTTGCTCCGTCGCCAGGCAGCGCGGAGGAGTCGACTGCCACGCACGAAGAGGCTGAATCGCAGGAAGGTTTCGCGGAGGAGCTGATTCCCACGGACGAACCGGAGCCTTAAACGCCGAAATCGCCCCCGCTCCCAAGCCGGGGACGAGGGCGATTTCGTTTCGGATCGCTCCTTTTTGCCATGCCCCCGCCCCGCGCGAAGCTGGTGAAGAAGGATTGCCGACCGGTGTTGAATGCGCAACGGCTCGTTGGGTGCGCGACGAGGTGTTGCGGGGGCTTCCCTGGCCGTAGGTGCGGGGAACTCCATTCACCCCAAAGAGATCAGTCCAGCGACGCCGTAACGCTGGTGTTTCGCGGGCTTGGCCGCGCCAGCCGAGGCCGCCCCGGCGCAGGCAGCGGTGGCGGCCACGGGCATCCCCGACTACGTCGGGCAACCACCGGACCCCAACTCCCCCGGGGCATTTGAAGCGAGCAAGGATGCTGCTCGCCCTCGCGGTGTGGAGGAAGGCCTCTTCGACTTCGACAACAGGCGGGTCAAGCGCCCCAATCCGTACCTCAGGGACGTCACCCGCTCCCGATATGACTACGGAAAGTACGTCGGCTACGCCGAGGGTTACAACGCCGCAATTAAATCCGAACAGGCTAAGCAGCAGGCCGTTGCAAATTACCTTACCGTGATGTTGCTGGCGCCGTTGCGTGCGCCGATCGCTCCGCAGCAAGGGCCGGGTGGCACGCCCCAGGGCGAACCCGGGGCGTCTCCTGCGGGACCTGGGGCGGCTCCCACTCAGCCCGGCGCGTCTCCTGCGGCGCCGACCGCTCCGCAGCAAGGGCCGGGTGCCACGCAGGCGACCAGGCCTGAGGGGATGGCTCCTCCGGAGCACGGTGCCCCGCCGCTGGCCGAACCTGGGGTGACGATTTCTACGGGGCCTGAGGCTGGTCCGGAGCACGGTGATGTGGGGCCGGATGCCACGTACGAGCCGGGCCCTTATGGGTGACTTCTGCGAGGCGATAATGCCCGGCGTGTCGTGAGGAATCTGCCGTGAAACCTGGGAACAGAGGTGCTGTTCCGCAGCCGGGTCCGGGTGCCACGTCGCAACAGGCCGAGCCCGGGACTGGTGGTCCCTACGGGGTCTGGGGCGGCTCCCGTGGGCCTGAGGCTGGCAGATCAGCCCATCGCAACCGCGCTCATGGGAGCCATGCCGCCTCCGATTGGCTGAAGAGCTTGGAGGGTGAGGTGAGCCGCACAGTGCGAAGCGCCATGTCCATCCACCCGGGATCGACGGCCACGCCCATGGTGCGTTCCATGAGCGCGAAGGACTCGGCGCACAGGGACTCCATGTGGAAGGCGACCCCCTTTGCCCAGGCAGGGACATCCGGTTCCGGACCCATCCAGGCCGCGTCCTCCAGCTCGAAGGGGTCGAACATGCCGTCTACGCGGCCGTCAAGGGCGTGCATGACCTGGTACCTGGCGTTCACATTCCGGTAGACGCTGAAGAACTCGCCTCCGTCAGCGGACGTTCGTCCCGCGACCTCTGGGATGCTGCCGTGGTAGCCCCATTCGATGGCGATGACGTGCCGGTCGACGGTGAGCACACGAAGCAGCTCGTAGTCCTCATAGAGGTGAGCTGCTTGCTCTTCGACGGTCTCGGCGAATGTCATCAGCCGTGACGCTCCAGAATCGCCACCGAACGCCCGGATCACCTCGTCCTCCGTCTTCCCTGCGATCACGGAGAAGGTGTACGCATCGGGCTCGTCGGCATCGGCCCACGCGTATCGGGCGACGAGGTCTTCGCAGCTCGCAGCACCGCCGCGCTTCGGGTCCCGGGGGGCGTCAGGAGTCATGGTGCCGCACCCTACAGAGCGGTCGGCGTAGCGACTTTGGCCGGGAGCTGCTTTGGCGCGAGTGATCATGGCCCCTTACGCTGGCCCGCGGATCGGGCAGGCTTGTGGACC
>NZ_JBQQCE010000356.1:0-10363 GCF_052245645.1 Streptomyces sp. KR55
GTCTATTCTTCCACGCCGTCTGCCCGGCGCCAAAATCGGCCGTGCGGCTCACCCTCGGGGTCCGGCTCCCAGCCCAGGATGGAGAGCATCTCGCGGTCCTTCTTGTCGAAGGCCTTGGGGTCGCAGCGCTCGATCAGGTCGGGCCGGTTGACCGTCGTCCGCTTCAGCGCCTCGTCACGGCGCCAGCGGGCGATCCTGCCGTGATGGCCGCTGAGCAGCACGTCCGGGATCTCCCGGCCGCGCCACTGGGGCGGCTTGGTGTAGACGGGACCCTCCAGGAGGTTGGCCATGGCGCCGGGCGCGAAGGAGTCGTCACGGTGGGACTCGGCGTTCCCGAGGACGCCGGGCAGCAACCTCGCCACGGCTTCCGTGATGACCAGTACGGCCGCCTCGCCGCCGGCGAGGACATAGTCGCCGATGGACACCTCGTGGACGGGCATCCGGGTCGCGTACTCGTCGATGACGCGCCGGTCGATGCCCTCGTAGCGCGCGGGCGTGAAGATCAGCCAGGGGCGCTCGGAGAGTTCGACGGCGAGCTCCTGGGTGAAGGGGCGGCCGCTGGGCGTGGGGACGACGAGGGTGGGCGCGTGGGAGCCCGTTTCGTAACCGTCGGCGAGGACGGAGTCCAGGGCGTCGCCCCAGGGCTCGGTCTTCATGACCATGCCGGGACCACCGCCGTAGGGCGTGTCGTCGACCGTGTGGTGCCGGTCGTGGGTCCAGGTCCGCAGATCGTGCACGTGCACGTTCAGCTGTCCACGCGCGCGTGCCTTGCCGACCAGGGAGACGTTCAGCGGGTCGAGGTACTCGGGGAAGATGGTGACGACGTCGAGCCGCATCAGGACTCATCCCCGGAGGAGTCGATCTCGGCCCGGTCGTCGATCAGGCCGGGCGGCGGGTCGATGACGGCCCGCTGCTCCTCGAGGTCGATCTCGGTGACGATCTCCTCGACGAACGGGATCATGACCTCGGTCCCGTCAGGACGTTCCACGATGAACAGGTCCTGCGAGGGCAGGTGCGAGATCTCGGTGATCCGGCCGACCTCCACACCGTCCTTGGTGACGACATCGAGGTCGATCAGCTGGTGGTCGTAGTACTCGTCCTCGCCCTCGGGCAGTTCGTCCGGGTCGACCTCGGCGATCAGGAGGGTGTTGCGCAGCGCCTCGGCGCCGGTCCGGTCGGTCACGCCCGCGAAGCGCAGCAGCAGGCGTCCGCTGTGCACACGGCCCGTCTCGATGGTCAGCGGTCCGGCGGAGGCAGGGTCGGTGGCCAGGACGGCACCGGGGGCGAGCCGGAGTTCCGGCTCGTCGGTACGTACCTCGACGGTGACCTCGCCCTTGATGCCGTGGGCGCGACCGATGCGGGCGACTACGAGCTGCACTTTTCGAAGATCTCCTGTCGTACGTACGACCACGGGCCGGGGACGGCCGAGTGGCCCTCCCCGGCCCGAGCCGGTGCTGCGTTGCGTCAGCGGACGTGGTCCACGTCGACGAGGTCGACACGGACTCCGCGGCCGCCGATGGCACCCACGACGGTGCGCAGAGCGCGTGCGGTGCGACCGTTGCGGCCGATCACCTTGCCGAGGTCGTCGGGGTGGACCCGGACCTCCAGCACACGCCCGCGGCGCAGGTTGCGCGAGGCGACCTGCACATCGTCAGGGTTGTCGACGATGCCCTTCACGAGGTGCTCGAGAGCCTCCTCGAGCATGCTCAGGCCTCGGCCGACTCGGACTCGGCGGCAGCCTCGTCCTTCTTCTCCGCCTTCTTCTTCTGGGTGATCGCCTCACCCTTGCCCTCGTCCTCGCCGCCGAGGGCCTCGAACGACGGGCGCGCCTTCTTCGGCTCGGCCACGAGCAGCGGCGCCGGGGCGGGCTCGCCCTTGAACTTCTGCCAGTCGCCGGTCTTCTTCAGGATGGCGAGCACGGGCTCGGTCGGCTGGGCGCCGACACCGAGCCAGTACGCCACGCGCTCGGCGTCGACCTCGATCACCGACGGGTTGTACGTCGGGTGGTACTTGCCGATCTCCTCGATGGCCCGGCCGTCACGGCGGGTACGGGAGTCGGCGACGACGATGCGGTAGTGAGGCGAACGGATCTTGCCCAGACGCTTCAGCTTGATCTTGACTGCCACGGGAGTGGGTTCTCCTGGATTTGACGTGGTTGGGCACGGCGAGATGGCCGCGTGGGGTTGCGGTACCCGAGTGCCCGATGGACGCGTCAGCCGGAGGAGAGAGGGGTCCTGTGCGGCTGTCGAGTACAGCTAGCCATTCTGCCATACCCTGCGGGCGCTTCCGACCGGGGGAGCTGGGCATGGCTCATTGGCACCCAGCGTCCAGGTGACCGTACGTCGGGTGCGCAACCCGGCGCTGGCGGGGTGCCGCCCGCGCCCACCCGTGCCGCCCCGGGCGGCACGGGTGCCCGCGGATGGACGGGTGGTGTCCGGCTGCCACGAGCAGCCGGACCGTCAGCTTGCCGCGCCCGCGCCCACGACCTCTGGGATGCGGAACGGTTTTCCGCAGCCGCCGCACACGATCGGGGCCTGGGCCAGGACCGAGGGAACGACCCGTACGTTGCGACCGCAGTCGCACACCGCCTTGACCCGGACCCCGCCGCCGGAGGAGCCGTGGCGGGCCGCCGGGCCGCGGAAGGTGCGGGAGGTGTCGGCGGAGGTGGCGGCGGTGTGGGCGGTCAGGGCGCGCTGCAGGCGGTCGATCGTGGTGCGGTAGCGCCGCTTCGCCTCGGGGTTGAGCGTGACCAGCGAGAAACCGCTGCTGGGGTGCGGTTCCTCGGGGTGGTCCAGGCCCAGCTCCTCGGCGATCGCGAGGAATCTGCGGTTGTGGTACCGGCCGGCGCGGGAGGTGTCGCGGATTCCGCGGGCGGCGGCGATGCCGTGGACTGCCTCATGGAGCAGCCGCTCGAAGGAGAGCTCGTGTCCGCAGGCGGACGACGACTCCCCGATCAGGGATTCGGGCGCGGCAAGGTCTGGCAGCTCGGGGTGGTACCGCTGAATGTCGGCCCACGCCTGTGCCAGCTCTGCGGCGAGAACAGGTGGTGTCGTGCTCACGTAATGACAACGAGCCTGGGCCCCGCTGTGTTCCGATTCCGGGGCATCCCAAATAATTTGCACGTACCCGTCAGTTGCCGCTGATGCGTCCTGACGAGGGCGGGTGCGCTGATCTGCGGAGAAGCCGCACAGCTCGTACCAAGCCGGTACGTAGCCTGACGTACGCCCACCCGTCTCCCACCACCACCCTCAACGGAGGCCCTGCGGGCCACCCCTTTGGTTTGGCGCGTAGACATGTCCGCGCGCCGGGAAAACATGTGGTCCGCGGATGCGCAAGTGGCGTTTCGGTCGCCTCTCGCCGCTTCAGTATGCGCGCGCGACGATCGCGACGTTACCGGGTGCGTCATCGGCGTCCGGCACCGACCCGTCCTCGGCGACCAGACATCGTACGGTCACTGCGTGCTCGGCCAGCTTGGCCTCGCCTTCTTCGCCGAGGGTCGCCCAGGGGATGCGCGCCCAGCCGCCGGCGGTCGCCGCCTCGACGGCCTCCTCGATCGTCGACACGTCGGAGGTGCGGGACTCACGGCGCTCGCGGGACTGGGTCAGCAGGAGCGCCTGATCCTCCTCGAAGAGCGTGGGGAGCAGCCGTACGAGCGAGTCGATGGCCACGGGTTCCTTGCCGCCCGGGATGCGGCGCGCCAGCATCGCCGTGTTGCTCTCCAGGTCACGGGGGCCGATCTCGATCCGTACGGGTACGCCCTTCAGCTCCCAGTCGACCGCGCGGCGCCCGAACGGGGTGTCCGTGCGGTCGTCCACCTGGACGCGGACGCCGGCCGCCCTGAGCTGGTCGCCGATCTCGCGGACCTTGGCCAGAACCGCATCGTCGCCCTTGATCGCAAGGACGACCGCCTGGACGGGGGCGAGGCGCGGGGGCACCCGCAGCCCGTTGTCGTCTCCGTGCGTCATCACCAGGGCGCCGATCATGCGGGTCGTGGACCCCCAGGAGGTCTGCCAGACGAGTTCCTGCCTGCCCTCCTTGGACAGGTACTGGGTGTTGAAGGCCTTGGCAAAGTTCTGGCCCAGCTCATGGCTGGTGGCCATCTGGAGGGCCTTGCCGTCGCCCATCATGCTTTCGAGCGTGAGGGTGTTGATGGCGCCCGCGAAGCGCTCCTTGACGGTCTTGCGGCCGGGGACGGTGTCCATGGCGAGGACGTTCACCATGAAGTCCTCGTAGACCTTGCGGTGGATGTGCGCGGCGAAGTCGCGGGCGTCCTCGAACGTGGCATGTGCCGTGTGGCCCTCCTGCCACAGGAACTCGGTCGTACGGAGGAAGAGGCGGGGCCGCAGCTCCCAACGGACCACGTTCGCCCACTGGTTGATCAGCAGGGGCAGGTCGCGGTAGCTCTGCACCCACTTCGAGAAGTAGTCGTTGATGATCATCTCGGAGGTGGGGCGGACGACGGCGGGTTCCTCGAGGTCCTTGCCGCCGCCGTGGGTGACGACCGCGAGCTCGGGGGCGAAGCCCTCGACGTGCTCGGCCTCCTTGGTGAAGTACGACTGCGGGATCAGCAGCGGGAAGTACGCGTTCTGGGCGCCCGCCTCCTTGATCCGGGCATCCATCTCCTGCTGCATCCGCTCCCACAGCCCGTACCCGTACGGTCGGATCACCATGGTGCCGCGCACCGGACCGTTGTCGGCCAGCTCGGCCTTGTTGATCAGATCCTGGTACCAGCGCGGGAAGTCGTCCGCGCGCGGGGTGAGAACGGGTGCCTTTGCCATGGCGAGATGGTACGGGCCCACGTTGCCGGAATGTGAATTCTCGCCACTTGCGCGGGCACCCCACAAGCCGGGCTCCGCAACCCCTGGACGCGGTCGCGCGCCCGGAGTTTCCTGGCATACGGGGGAGGGCGGGCGTACGCCACGGGGGGCTACGGAAACGGGTACAGCAGCAACTCTCGGCGGATTGGGGCGTTTTCGATGACACCTACGCTCGTGCGGCAGCGACTGCCTCATGCGGGACCTGCGCCCCGCGTGGACCTGGCTGCACGCGCGCGTGACTGGTCGGAAATCCAGGAGCGGATGCTCGTACCGCTCTACGAGGCCGTCTACGAGCGACTGGACGTCGGCCCCGGCACCCGGCTGCTGGGGCTCGGCTGCGGTTCCGGGCTGGCGCTGCTGATGGCGGCCTCCCGGGGCGCCGCGATCACCGGTGTCGAGTCCTCCTCCCCCGAGAGAAGGGCCCTCGCGCGCGAGCGCCTGCTGCCGGAAGGACCGGGCACGCGCGCGCGTGCGGACGTCCGGCTCCTCGACGATGCTCCCGGGGCGCCCGAGGAGGGGACATGCGCGTACACCCTGGTGACCGCCTTCGAGCCCATCGGGTGTCTGGCGGGCGACTCGGAGGGGCTCGGTGTGCTGCTCGGCGCGGCGGTGCCGCTCGCGGAGCGGGGGGCGCCCGTGGTGCTGGCCGGCTGGGGGCCGCCGGAGCGTTGCGCCACGTCGTCCGTGCTGCGGGTGGCGGGCAAGCTGGCGGATCCGCTGCGCAGCGCGGGCAGTTGGCGTCCGGCCCTGCGCGACGACCTGGAGGAGGTCGCCCAGCGGGCGGGGCTCCGGCCGGACGGTTCGGGGCGGGTGGCGTGCCCCTTCGGGTATGCCGACCTGGACTGCGCGGTGCGCGGGCTGCTGTCGACGGGACTGTTCGACGCGGCGATCGCAGCGACGGATCAGGAGCAGGTCGACAAGGAGCTGATCGAGGCCCTGCACCCGCACCGGCGGCCGGACGGCACGGTGTGGATGCCGAACGTGTTCCGCTACCTGATCGCCCGAACGCCCTGACAGGGCTCGGGAGATGCAGGTGCATGGAGGGGCGGGGCGCGCTCCCTAGCCCTCCTGGTCACCCTTCGTCAGCCGCGAGATCCCGGCGATCAGGTACGCGTCCACCTCCTCCAGCGTCTCGCGTTCCAGCAACGCCTCCGCCAGCGCGTCGAGTTGCTGCCGGTGGTCGCGTAGTTTGCGGCACGCCTCCTCGTAGCACTCGTCGACGATCCGCCGCATCTCGCCGTCGATCACGTCCAGCGTCTGCGGTGCTGCGGCCAGGCCGTACGTCTGCTGGGCGTCGTTGGGGAGGGCGGACAGCCGGCCGACCTGTCTGCTCATGCCCCAGCGGGCGACCATCCCGCGGGCGATGTTGGTGACCTGCTCGAGGTCGCTCTCCGAGCCGGTGGTGATGACCCCGTAGACGACATGTTCCGCGGCCATGCCGCCGAGTGCACCGATGATGCGGCCGCGCAGGTAGTCCTCGGTGTACGCATACTTGTCCGACTCAGGCGTCGACAGCGTCACGCCGAGTGCCCTTCCGCGCGGCACGATGGTGATCTTGCGGACCGGGTCGGCGCCGGGTTGCAGCATGCCCAGCAGGGCGTGGCCGCTCTCGTGGTAGGCCGTGCGATGGCGCTCCTCCTGGGGCATCACCAGGGCGCGTTCGGCGCCGAGTTGGACCTTCTCCAGCGCTTCCGATAGGTCGGTCTGTGTCACCTTCTCCTGACCTCGTTTGACCGCGATCAGGGCGGCCTCGTTGGCGAGGTTGGCCAGTTCGGCGCCGGTCATTCCCGGGGTCGTACGGGCGACCCGGGTGAGGTCGACGTCCGGGGCGAGCGGGATCTCGCGGGTGTGGATCTTGAGGATGGCCTCGCGGCCGCCCCGGTCCGGGGGCGCGACCATGACCACCCGGTCGAAGCGGCCGGGGCGGGTCAGGGCCGGGTCCAGGACATCCGCGCGGTTGGTCGCGGCGATCACGATCACGCCCTCGGAGCCGGAGAAGCCGTCCATCTCGGTCAGGATCTGGTTCAAGGTCTGCTCGCGCTCGTCATGGCCGCCCATGCCGGCACCGGCGCCGCGGGCCCGGCCGATGGTGTCGATCTCGTCGATGAAGATGATCGACGGAGCCACCTTGCGGGCCTCCGCGAACAGTTCCCGTACGCGGGAGGCGCCCACGCCCACGATCATCTCGATGAACTCGGAGGCCGACGCGGAGAAGAACGGCACGCCCGCCTCCCCGGCCACCGCCCGCGCGAGCAGCGTCTTCCCGGTGCCGGGCGGCCCCGCCAGCAGCACGCCGCGCGGCATCTTGGCGCCCATTCTGCGGTAGGCGTCGGGGTTCTTCAGGAAGTCGACGACATCGTTGAGCTCGCCCTCGACCTCGTCGATGCCCGCCACGTCCGCGAACGTCGTGCGCTTCTCCCCCGACTCCAGCGCGACGGGCTTGGGCGGCTCTCTGCGCCCGAACATGCCGCCCGCGCCGCCCATGCCCGCCCGCATCCGCCGTGTGATGAAGATCCACAGCACGACGAGCAGGAGGATCGGCGCCAGCGAGATCAGCAGGTTGGCCAGAAGACTGCGCTGCTGGACGACCGGCTCCGCCGTGACGGTGACGTTGTTCCTGGTCAGGTCCGTCCAGAGCCGGTCGTCCGCGAACTCGGGTCGCTGGGTCCGGAACTTCGTGTACGTCCCGTCGCCCTCGGGATTGTCCTGGGCCCTCTTCAGCTGGCCCTGGATCGCGTCGCCCTTGGAGTAGATCTTGCTGACGTTGCCGTCGTCGACCTGCCTGCTGAACTCCGTGTACGAGATCGTCGGCTCGTCCCCGTCGCCGAAGAACGACAGCGCGAGGTTGACGATCACAAACAGGACCAGCGCGGTGAGGACGAGACTCCACCAGCCGCCGGGTATCCGCCGCCCACCGGACGGCGGCTTCGGCGGTTCCTCGGGCGTGCCCTCGGTACGCCAGGGCTGCTCGGGCGACTTGCGCGGTGGCGCAGGGTTGGTCATATCGGGACGTTACGCCACACGGGCGTCCCCGGCATGTGCGCATACGACGCCGGGGGCACCCTCGCGATCGAGGGTGCCCCCGGCGTCGTGGACCAGGTACTGCCGACTAGCCCATGAACTTCTTGAACTCGTCCGGCAGCTCGAAGTCCTGTCCGCCCTGCTGCGGCACCCCGAAGGCGTTGCCGCTCTGCGCGGCGGCCGCGCGGCGGGCGGCGGCCTCCTGCTCCTGCTGCTTGCGCTTCATCGGGTTGCCGGACCGCTGCTTGCCCTTGGCCTTCTTCTGCTGCTTCTTCGGCCTGCCGGGACCGCCGCCCATGCCCGGCATCCCGGGCATCCCCGGCATGCCGCCGCCCTGCGCCATGCGGGACATCATCTTGCGGGCCTCGAAGAACCGCTCGACGAGGTTCTTCACCGCGCTGACCTCGACGCCGGAACCCCGGGCGATACGCGCGCGGCGCGAACCGTTGATGATCGTCGGGTCCTGGCGCTCGCCCGGGGTCATCGACTTGATGATGGCGGCCGTGCGGTCGACGTCCCGCTCGTCGAGGTTGTTGATCTGGTCCTTGATCTGCCCCATACCGGGCAGCATGCCGAGCAGCTTGGAGATGCTGCCCATCTTCCTGACCTGCTCCATTTGGGCCAGGAAGTCGTCCAGGGTGAAGTCCTGGCCCTTCTTGGACGCCAGCTTGGAGGCCATCTTCTCGGCCTCTTCCTGGCTGAACGTCTTCTCCGCCTGCTCGATCAGGGTGAGCAGGTCGCCCATGTCGAGGATGCGGGAGGCCATCCGGTCCGGGTGGAAGGCGTCGAAGTCGTCGAGCTTCTCGCCGTTCGACGCGAACATGATCGGCTTGCCGGTGATCTGGCGGATCGACAGAGCCGCACCGCCGCGGGCGTCACCGTCGAGCTTGGACAGCACCACACCGTCGAAGCCGACGCCGTCCCGGAAGGCCTCGGCGGTGTTGACCGCGTCCTGACCGATCATCGCGTCGACGACGAAGAGGATCTCGTCCGGCGAGACCGCGTCCCGGATGTCCGCGGCCTGCTGCATCATGTCGGCGTCGATGCCGAGGCGGCCGGCGGTGTCCACGATCACAATGTCGTGGACCTTGGACTTCGCGAAGTCGATGGAGTCCTTGGCGACCTTGATCGGGTCACCGACGCCGTTGCCCGGCTCGGGCGC
Source organism: Streptomyces sp. KR55 (assembly GCF_052245645.1). NCBI lineage: Bacteria > Bacillati > Actinomycetota > Actinomycetes > Kitasatosporales > Streptomycetaceae > Streptomyces > Streptomyces sp. KR55. Next base: position 9,001 of record NZ_JBQQCE010000356.1, read on the forward strand.
GAAGACCGCGACCCCGGCCCGCTCGGCGACGACGCTCAGCTGGTTGACGGCGTTCGGGCGCTGGAGGTCGGCGGCGACCAGGAGCGGCGAGTGGCCCTGCTCCTTCAGCCAGCGGCCGAGCTTGCCCGCGAGGGTGGTCTTACCGGCACCCTGCAGACCCGCCAGCATGATCACGGTCGGCGGCTGCTTGGCGAACCGCAGCCGCCGGGTCTCGCCGCCGAGGATCGTGACGAGCTCGTCGTTCACGATCTTCAGGACCTGCTGGGCCGGATTCAGCGCCCTGGAGACCTCGGCGCCGAGGGCACGCTCCTTGACGTTCTTGATGAAGCTCCGGACGACCGGCAGCGCCACGTCCGCCTCGAGGAGCGCGATGCGGATCTCGCGCGCGGTGGCGTCGATGTCCGCCTCGCTCAAACGCCCCTTGCCGCGCAGATTCTTGAAGGTCGCTGAGAGGCGATCGGAGAGAGTATCGAACACGGCGGCGTCGGTCCTCGGAGTCGGGGGCAGTGCGAGCGTCTTCCAGGGTATCCGGCCGCGCAAGAAAGTCGTCCCCACCCGCTGCACCCTGCTGAACACCGGGAGGCTGCGAGGTCACCCCCGCAGGGCCTCCTCCAGCTTCTGCGCCACCACCGTCGCCTCCGTGCCCGGCAGGGGCGCGCCCTCCGGGTCTGTGACATAGAACGCGTCCACCGCGTTGGCGCCCAGCGTGCTCACATGCGCGCTGCGCATCCGTACGCCGGCGTCCTCCAGCGCCCGCCCGATCCGGAACAGCAGTCCCGGCGCGTCCTGGGCGCGCACCTCGATCACCGTGGCGAGGCGGGAGGCGGCCGAGGCGACCGTCACCCGCGGCGGCGGCGCGACCACGCCCCGGCGGCGCGGATAGGCGGCGTCGCGCTCGGCGAGGCGGGCGGCGATGTCCAGGGAGCCGTCGAGGGCGCGCACCAGGTCGGCACGCAGCCGGGCGGCCTGGGGCAGGGAGCCGTATTCGGCGGCGACCCGCCAGTCCAGCAGCAGCACCGAGCCCTCGACGCCCTCCGGCAGCTCCAGCGCCCGCAGCTCCGCCGTGCGGACCGTCAGACGGTGCATGGCGAGGACGCCGGCCACCGCGGGCAGCACGCCCGGCTGGTCCGGTACGGCGATGAGCAGCTCCACGCCGAGCGGCTCCGGATCGCCGGACGGCTGCTCCGCCGGCGGCTCGGTCTGCGCGCGCAGCGCCAGCACGGGGCTGCCGGTCGCGATCGCCTCGAGGGCGAGCCGCTCCTGCTCGGCAGTGGGCGCGGCGGCCTCGGGTTCGTCGAGGGGGTCCCAGGCGAGGACGCCCGCGACCCGCTTGACCAGGTCGGCGACGAGCGAGCCGCGCCAG
>NZ_JBQQCE010000357.1:0-10335 GCF_052245645.1 Streptomyces sp. KR55
CTGACCAAGCGCATCAACGACGGTGTCGTCGCCCGCGGATTCGAAGGGCGGCCGGCGTACGGGTTCGCGTTCGCCCGGCTCGCGCCGGACGGTGCGACGGTGACCGACCTCGCTGCTCACCTGGGGGTCACCAAGCAGGCTGCCAGCCAGCTCGTGGACGAGCTCGTGCGCAAGGGGTACGTCGAGCGGCGGCCGCATCCGGAGGACGCGCGTGCCCGGCTCGTCGTGCTGACCGAGCGCGGGTGGGCCTGTACGCGGGCCGCGGAGGAGGCGGCTGCGGACGTTGTGCGCGAGTGGAGTGGGCTGGTGGGGGAGGCTGAAGTCCGCGCACTGCACCGCCGGTTGCTGCGTCTCGCGCCCAAAGGCCCCATGCGCCCCTCCAGGTGACTGGTTATCACCGGAAGTTTTTACTGACGCGTAACTTCCCACTTGAACTACTCGTCCGTAACTTGACGAGTGAACAGCATCCTCGTGATCCGGATCACAGGGCGTAAGGCCATCGCACCTCCCTTGAGCCGCAAGGAGATCACCCGATGCTGCCCTGGAAACGAGTGGTCAGATCGGCGGCCGCGCTGCTGCTGACCGCCGCGGTCGCCGCCCTCCCCGCCGCCACCGCCGCTCACGCGGCCGACGCCACTGTGACCTCGGACAGTGGCTGGAACGACTACTCCTGCAAGCCGTCCGCCACTCACCCCCGCCCCGTCGTCCTGGTGCACGGCACCTTCGGCAACTCCGTCGACAACTGGTTGGGCCTCGCCCCGTATCTGACCCGGCGCGGCTACTGCGTCTTCTCGCTCGACTACGGCCAACTGCCGGGCGTCCCGTTCTTCCACGGTCTCGGTCCGATCGACAAGTCGGCAGAGCAACTCGACGCGTTCGTCGACAAGGTGCTCGCCGCGACCGGCGCCGCCGAGGCCGACCTCGTCGGTCACTCACAGGGCGGCATGATGCCCCGCTACTACCTGAAGTTCCTCGGCGGAGCAGCCGAGGTGAACGCCCTCATAGGCCTCGCGCCCGACAATCACGGGGCCGGCCTCAGTGGGCTCACCCATCTGCTGCCGTACTTCCCGGGCGCCGAGGAGCTGCTCTCCACCGCGACCCCCGGCCTCGCCGACCAGATCCCCGGTTCCGCCTTCCTCACCAAGCTCAACGAGGGCGGTGACACCGTGCCCGGCGTCCGGTACACGGTTATCGCCACCAAGTACGACCAGGTGGCCACGCCGTACCGCAGCCAGTACCTGGACGGGGCGAACGTACGCAACGTCCTGCTCCAGGACCTGTGCCCGGTCGACCTCTCCGAGCACCTGGCGATCGGGCTGTTCGACCGGATCGCCTTCCATGAGGTGGCCAACTCCCTGGATCCTGCGCGGGCGAAGCCCACTACCTGTGCGTCGGTGTTCAGTTGACCCGCACCCGGCCATCGCCGGGGTCTGACCGGCCTGAGCCGCCGGTCAGACCCCGGAGTCCGGTTCAGCGGCCGGGCCGGCCGCCGCCCACCGCCCGCCGTCGTACCGACGCGAACAGGGCCGCCGAGCCGAGCGCCAGCGCGGCCGCGCCGGCGACGGCGATGTACGGCGTGCTGCTGTCGCCGCCGGTCTCGGCGAGGTTCTCGGTGGAACCGGCGGCCTTGGGCTGGTTGGCCGCGGGCGTGCCGGCCGCTGCGGCTGGTTCCGCCGACGTGCCGGCGTCGTTGTCGCCGTGGCCGTGGTTCTCGACGGTCGACTCGTCGGTACCGGCCTCGATCTGCTCCTCGGAGGGGGCGGACGCGGTGGGCGCCGGTGAGGCGTCGGTGCCGCCGGCGTTCGCCGTGCCGCTCTCCTCGCTGCTGCCGCCGCCGAAGGTGACGTCCGAGCAGGAGTAGAACGCCTCCGGGCTGTCCGAGCGCTGCCAGACGGCGTACAGCAGATGCTTGCCGGCACGCTCGGGGAGCGTGCCGGAGAACGTGTAGAAGCCGCCCACGGGGGCCGGGTCGGTGGCCGTCGCCACTGGGTCGGCCAGGTCCAGGTCGTTCCAGGCGAGCGGCTGGGACGGGTCGTAACCCGGCTTGGTGAGGTACACCTTGAAGGTGCCCTTGTGCGGGGCGGTCACGCGGTACTTGAAGGTGTACGAGCCGCTGCTCACGGCGGTCGCGGGCCAGTCGGCGCGGGCCAGGTCGAGGCCCTTGAACTCGTCGTTGTTCGCGCTGCACAGCTTGCCGTCGGGGATCAGCTCCTGGTGGCGGCCGTTCGCGTCGCCGATGCGTATGCCGTTCCAGTCGTAGAGCGCCTGGGTGCCGCCGGCCGCGACCGCCGCCTTGCAGGCGTCCGACCGGGGGCTCTCGGGGCCCTCCGCGTAACACTGCGAGACCCGGCTCACCGGGTCGCCCATCGAACCGTGCGCGGACGCGGGGGCGGCGGACAGGGCGGTCAGGGCGAGCGGGGTGATGCCGACGGCGGCGACGGTTGCGGCGGCCTTGCGGCGTGCGGGCATGGGGGAGCTCCTCGTAACGGTCACTGGGGTGAATCCCGGGGGGATCCCGTGGGGGCTGATCAGAAGCTAGCCCCGAGAAGCCGTGAAATCGCCTGCTGGAAGCGGCTGATGGAGATCCTTATGGTCCCTTTAAGGCAGGACTAACCGAGGGCTCAGGAAGAGGGGGAGGAACCGCCCAGCTCACCTGTGGCTGTGCCGTGCGACAGTCCGTGACAGTCCGGGTTCGTCCGCAGCAGGACGCCCCGGTTGGCTCCCAGATTGGCTCCCGGTGGCGCTGTGTGTCTCGCCTCGCTATACCTGGGCACATGGCTCCGGAGTGATTGCACCGATCACCTCGAGAACGTTGCTTGACCTGCGCAAAGTGCCCGTAGGCTTGTTCAGAGGTCCGCAGCGTGTCGGAGGTGTGCCGTGCGTACCCTCGCGCGACCCGACGTCAAGGCGCGCCGCTATAGCTGTCAGCCGACTCTAGAACTCGACTTGCCAACACACGGAAGAGGTCGTACTTCTGATTGCCCGCCATCCACCGGTACAGGAACTCCCCACTTGGTAGAGGGACCGGTGGTGGCGGAGGCACACGTGGAGGTGAGACGATCACCCGCCCTACTCCCAAGAGGCTTTGGGCCCAACTGATGTATCCAGATGCAGCACTTGACGCAGCTGAGGCAACGTCAGAGGGGCCTACGACTTCCACGCGTGCGAGCGCCTTCTCCATTGGTAGCTGAAGAGGCTCCGCTGCGTCGAGAAGCTCCCGCAAGCGAGCGCTGGGAGGCTCATGCTCGCGAAAATGCTCTTGGGCTGCACGTACGGCACTCACGTACTCGGTCGTGGCTTCGGTGAAGGCTGCGTAGGCATCGTGGCGCCCTTGCCACACCCGCTGTTCATGCTGTGCTTGACGCGTCGATCGACCGTTCGTCCGCGCTGCCCCTAAGGCCCCCAAGGCTCCCAGAGCAGCGCCGATCACAGCACCAACTGCTCCCACAAGGGCTATCTCCCCCGCATCCATGGGATGCATTGTGCCCTGCACGTCTGGCATCCCGCCGCCACCTCTGGCCCCCTGCTGACAACAAGGAGCGGCTTTACAGACCGCGCTCACGGTTCGCCCTGACCAGGCGCTTTTCCTTGTCGCGCGGCTTCCCGCCCCACGCGGACCCCACAGGACGTGATCAGGGCTTCGTCTGGCGTCTGGTCCTCGAATCCGTGCTCTGCCGGACCGGTGAGACGCTGAGCCAGCGACCCGGAGACGCGTGGACCCCCGGTCAGCGCTCGAGTCTCACCCCCAAGATCGGAAAAGGGGCACCAGGGTCCTATTAGTCCGATTTAATGATATTGAGCGTGTCTCGATCGAGGGTGCTCAGCGATCCGGCGTGCGCAGGCCAAGCTCGCACTCGACTACGGGGAAGCCCCCGAAATCGATGCAAGGAGCACGTACATGAGTCCTAAGTTCAGAAGGACTGCTCTGCTCGGGCCACTGGCGCAAGACAGCATCAGGAAGACCGGCATGCTCGTCTCGCTCGCGGTTGTGATGGCGGCCGGCGCGGCCATCCCCGCCGTGGCAACGGAGCGGAGCGCAACCCCACGCGCCGCTGTGTCGCCCGGCAACGGGGGTCCCAAGCCTCCGCCTCCACCCGTGACCGCGTGCGGCCCCGCCGTCGACTCGACGCAGCCCAACGGCAATGAGCAGTATCTCGCTGCGCTCAACGAAGGGGTGCCGTTCGCCGGTAGACGCGACGTCACTAACCCGGAGAACACGCTCATCACCTCAGGCCCGGCCAACGCCCCCGGCTGGACCGACCTCAGCCTCATCAGCGGCTTCCCCGTCGACTCCCCAGTCTGCGACGTCTCGGTTGACGCCAACGGGAGTGACGCGTTCTACAAAATCATCACCTTGGATGGTGACGTCTACACCCTGCACTGCGACGGTGGGGGTCAAACCCTCGTGTGTCCCGCCCCGGCACAGGGGCAAATCCCTCAGTCTCGGTGGAGGGAAGTGACAGACCTGCCGAACTCGCCTTGAGCTCGGCCAGTTCAATTCCGACAACCTGGCCGTACAGCCCAGCGTCGCGAACGCGGCCGGGCGGGATGTCACTGTCGGCCCCTGGGACCCTCCGAGCACGGTGCAGCGCACCTTATCTCGCGCTAGCTAGTACTCCAACTGCAGCACCGCTGAGTCAGCGCCGGAGGTAAGCCAAGGGGCTTGCACGACACAGGCGATCCGCCCCGGATCGAATGGAGACCTCTCCAAGCATCCGGGGCGGATTTACAGTCCTCACAGCTTCGCGCCCCTCGATGCTGCGGATCCTGGCGCATCGGGCACGCCCTGTGTGTGCTTCTCCGAGAGTCCTCCGGAACACCTGGACCACCTCATCCAGTTCGGGCGTTCACTCCGTGGGCCTTGGTCACCACCAGGAAAGTGCTCAACAAGCTAGGCGGTGGCTCAGTGGCGTACGTACCGCCTCACGTGCAGGCGCGATTTCAGCGAGCGAAGCTGGGGCACTGGGCGGTGCGCACAGACGAACGTGTCTCCTGGATGCATGAGCGGGAATGGCGACTCCCGCTGGATAAGGGGACTATCCACATCGCGGGCCTGGCGGTAATTCTCGTTGCAGATGCTGGGTGGCGGCCGCAGAAGGTGGCCACCGCGTGGGTGGACGGCTCAACGGGCGATCCGTTGCCTGGGCCCAACGGCAATCCGTACGCGCAGCCGCTGGAGGACTACCCGAGGCTGTGGCGTGAGTCGCCGGTCTGGGTGTGGGACAGCCAGGCCCGGAGGGTAGTGACGTACGAGCCCGGAGAACTGTGCTGAGGCCCCGGCCCAGCCGCCCACGCATGGGCGGCCCGACCGCTGCGGAGAACAGGGGTCTTCCGTTTTGGCTAGCGGTGGCGTAGGTTCCGCTTACCCCGCGACGGCGCCTTTCGTGGCGCTGGCCCGCCGGTTCCGGGACGGCGGGCCGCGCGGGGGCCAATTGCCTGGTCGCGACCTTGTCTCGGCAGACGGCGCTCCCTGCCCGGGCGCCGGTACCATTCACGGAGGGCGGTCACCCCCCCCGCACGAGGAGATCTCTCCGATCCCATCGCCGGGCGGCGAGCAGGCCCGCCCGGCTGTGCCGGCATCTCAGGTGCCACATTTTCCCTGTGGCAGACGAGCGGGGGCGCCGCTTGCGGGAGGGATGCGGTCGCCCGTGCCCGGCTTAGTCCCGGCAGATGTTGACTGCGGTGCGGGCAACCGCGGTCTGCTGGCCGGTTGGGGGCAGGTGCGCGGTGGGGGCTAACGCAAGGGGAGCGTTCCCCGGGTGTTGCAGCCGAGGTGGGTCGTCATCGGGATGTGTCGGGAGCAATGCTCATGACCTGTGGATCGGGGCTCGGAGAGCACGCGAAGGGCGTACCTTCCCGAGTGATCGATTGAAGGTCACCGAGTAGGCCCGCGTTCGCAGAGCGGGTCGGGAAAGCACGCCCGTGCTCAGCGTAGTCAATGCCGATGGCAGCACCCCGAATGGCTCCCTGATCGACGAGATCGTCCGTGAGGGCGCGCGGCGGATGCTTGCCGCCGCTCTGGAGGCCGAAGTCAACGCCTATATAGCGGAGTTGGCTGATCAGCGGGACGAAATGGGCCGTCGGCTGGTCGTGCGCAACGGCTACCACCAGCCGCGTAAGGTCACCACCGCAGCCGGGGTGGTCGAGGTCAAGGCCCCGCGGGTGAACGACAGGCGAGTCGACGAGGCGACCGGGGAACGGAAGCGGTTTGCCTCGGCGATCCTGCCGCCCTGGTGCCGCAAGTCCCGAAGGTCAGCGAGGTGCTGCCGCTGCTCTACCTCCACGGCCTATCCTCGGGCGACTTCGTGCCCGCTCTCGAGCAGTTCCTCGGCAGCTCGGCCGGCCTCTCGCCCGCTACCGTCACCCGGCTCACTCAGCAGCGGCAGGCCGACCACAAAGCCTTCGGCGAGCGCGATCTGAGCGGGTCCGACTACGTCTACGTCTGGGCCGACGGCATCCACCTGCGCATCCGCCTCGCGGAGGCCAAGTCCTGCGTCCTGGTCGTCATGGGCGTGCGTGCGGACGGCACCAAGGAGCTGATCGCGATGGCCGACGGCTACCGCGAGTCCGCCGAGTCCTGGGCCGACCTGCTCCGCGACGCTGCCCGACGCGGGATGCGCGCTCCCATCCTCGCGGTCGGCGACGGCGCACTCGGCTTCTGGAAGGCCCTGGCCGAGGTGTTCCCCGACACCCGCCATCAGTGGTGCTGGGTTCATAAAACGGCCAATGTCCTCAACGCCCTGCCGACATCGGCCCAGCCCGGCGCCCGCAAGGCGCTGCAGGACATCTACAACGCCGAGGACCGCGAGCACGCGGTCAAGGCCGTCGCCGCGTTCGAGAAGGCGTACGGCGCGAAGTGGCCCAAGGTCGTTAAGAAGATCACCGAAGACGTCGACGAGCTGCTGGCGTTCTACGACTTCCCGGCCGAGCACTGGATCCATCTGCGCACGACGAATCCCATCGAATCGACCTTCGCGACGGTACGGCTGCGGACCAAGGTCACCAAGGGCGCCGGCAGTGCCGCCGCCGCGCTTGCCATGGTCTTCAAGCTCGTCGAGTCCGCCCAGGCCCGCTGGCGAGCCGTGAACGCACCTCACCTCGTCGCCCTCGTCCGCGCCGGAGCCCGCTTCGAACGCGGCCAGCTCGTCGAACACTCCGAGCTCACCGCCGCTTGAAACAACCTCAGCTGAATCAACGAATATTGCCCATTGCTGGGAATTCCTTCCTCCGACCGAAGTGTGCCGTGGCTCAGATCAGTTCATGGTGGGCCGTACCAGGGCCTTGATCGCTCGGCGTTGGTCCATGGCGCGGTAGGCGTCGGCGATGTCGGGCAGCGTGACGTCGATGGTGAAGACTGGCGACGGATCGAGCGTTCCGCCAAGAACGTCGGCGATAAGCGCGTCGAGATAGGCCCGGACCGGCGCGACTCCTGCCCGTAGGGCGATGTTGGCGCGGAAGAAGCGGTAGAGATCCACTTGGGTGACGCCGTTGGGCACTCCTACCGAGCCGATGGTGCCGCCGGGACGGGTAACCGCCAAGGCGAGGTCGAGAGCGGACTGGCTCCCGACACATTCGGCCACGGAAGCTGCGCCGCCGCCGGTGAGCTCGACGATGAGCTCAGCAATCTCCGTGGCGTCACCGAGGAAGGTCTCCGTGGCGCCGAAGCGCTGGGCAAGAAGAGCGCGGTCGGGGTGGTGGCCCACAGTGAGGATGCGTTCGGCTCCGGCCCGTCGGGCGGCCAGGACAGCGCACAGGCCGACCGCGCCGTCACCGATCACAACGACGGTTGCGCCACGGGTCACACCCGCCAGGACGTTGGCGTGGTGGCCTGTGACCATGACGTCGGTGAGCGGCAGCAGCCTGCGCGCGAGGTCATCGTCGACATCGGCGCGGACAGGAACCAAGGTCGCGTCGGCAAACGGGACCCGGACTGCCTCAGCCTGGCCGCCGCCGTTGGAGCCGCCCCAAAACCCACCGCGGCGGCAGGAAGTGTGGATGCCATCGAGGCATGCCGGGCAGGTGCCGTCGGCGAATGCGAACGGTGCCACCACGAGATCTCCCCGCCGCAGGCGCGTGACCTCTGGGCCTGTCTCCTCGACAGTCCCGATCCACTCATGGCCCATCCGGTCGCCGGACTGGAATTCTTCCCGGCCGCGGTAGGGCCACAGGTCGGACCCGCAGACGGCGGCCAATTGCACGCGCACCAGTGCGTCGGTGGGTTCGCAGATCACCGGGTCGGGTACGTCGATCAGCCGGACGTCGCCGACGCCCTGCAGAACAGTTGCCTTCATGATCGAAACACTAAGTGTCCAGCCGAGCGCAAGACATGCCATAGTGCAGGCATCACGGTTTCTCGCAGATCGATCCGGAGGCCTTTCATCGTGTCTGCCGCCGAAGCGCCGGTCGTTGACTCCACTGACCTGAAGATCATCCGCGAGCTGATGCACAATGCCCGGATCAGCCATACAGAACTCGGCCGCCGAGTGAGTCTGAGCCGACCCGCAGTCGCCGAGCGGATCCGCCGACTTGAGGACAGTGGCGTGATTCAGGGGTACGGCGCGCAGCTGGATCTCGCTCGGCTCGGGCTGAGCCTGCAGGCACGTGTTGCGCTGCGCCCCCAGTACCGGTCCAGCCGAGACGCAAGCCAGCTACGAGAACGTCTGCTCGCGACCGGACATGTCCTGTCCTGTGTACACCTCACCGGCGACAACTGCTACGAGCTCGCGATCGCTGTCCGCGACGCTCGACACCTCGAGGAGGTGATCGAGGAGCTCACCACCCTCGGCGATACCACCACCTCGGTCGTGCTCTCCGAGCTCGTCCACTCGCGCAACGCCGACATCACCGCATGGATCACACCACCCTAGCCACACCATCCGGACGGCGAATCCTGCCCCAAGCCTCAACATCGAAGACTACGGATGGCCGCATCGCCACCGCGGCACTCCCAGATCCACAAGTCTTGACAATTACTCACATCGGTGCGGTATCCCTGGGCTACACCCCCGCCGGAAAGCGCAATCGTCCGAAGGCCTCAGGCAAGACGAAGGCTGAGGTTCGCCAGAAGCTGCGCGAGTTGAAGAAGGAGCTGGCCAACGGGGGCAAAGCGCCTGCCAACTACAGCGTTGAGCAAGCTGTCAACGACTGGCTTGCTCAAGGACTTAAGGGCAGGGAAGTAACGAGCGTCGATACCTACAAGAGCCTGGCAGAGAACCACATCATCCCTCAGCTCGGCACAGAGCAAAGCTGCGTGACCTTGAAGCCGACGATCTGGATGAGTGGTTGGAGGCCGAGGCCGAGGTTCTGGCGACCCAGTCCCTGAGGATGGTTCACTCAGCCCTTCGGCGGTCGATCAGCCACGCTCAGAGGAGAGGAAAGGCTGTCCGTAACGTTGCCGAACTGGTGGAGGTGCCAGAGGGACGAGCAGGGCGGCCGAGTAAGTCGCTCTCCTTAGAGCAGGCTGAGGCTGTTCTTCGCGCGAAGGAAGGCAGTTGGATCCACGCCTACGTGGTTCTGTCCCTGCTCGTAGGAGTCCGCCCCGAGGAGGCGCGGCCCTTGACCTGGGTGCACGTTCACCTTGGAAACTCAGGCAAGGACAAGCCCCACGTGGATGTCTGGCGTTCCGTACGCGGGCACGGCGACACGAAGACTCGGAAGAGCCGGCGGTCGCTCGCCATGCCCCGACAAGCCGCCCTCGTCATGAGGGCTCACAAGCGACGTCAGCGGGCTGCCTGTACGGCTGCTGGGAAGGAGTGGACCGAGGAGAGTCTTGTCTTCCCGACGGAGACAGGTGAACTCCGCAGCGCTTTGAACGTGCGCCGGAACTTCAGAGCGCTCCTCAAGGAGGCTGGATTCGAGAACCCGGAGGAGTGGACTACGCGCGAGACGCGGACAAGCTTTGTGTCCCTGCTGTCAGACCACGGAATCCCGATCGAGGTCATCGCACGGCTTGTCGGCACAACGGTAGCGGAACGACCGAGAGGGTCTACCGCAAGCAGTTGCGCCCTGTCATCTCAGAGGGAGCTGAAGCCATGGACGACATCTTTCGAGATGACGACGATGCGGTGGGGGGAGAGACGCCGGACGCAGACTGATTTCTGCGCCGTGGCTCCCGGATTGGCTCCCTGAGCCACGAAGAGACGCTCAAGGCCCGCCTCTGAACTGCGAAGAGGCAGTTCAGAGGGGCCTAACGTGTCTTATGGTCCCTTTACTCAGGTTGAACTCGCGGAGTCCGGTGGCCCGTGACGGTTCTTGATCGCTGCGGTACGACGTCGTCATGCGGTACGCGCATGGGGGCGGGCTGACGCCCAAGGAGCAGGAAAAGCGGGAGCGGGT
>NZ_JBQQCE010000358.1:0-10308 GCF_052245645.1 Streptomyces sp. KR55
GAGAACCATGGGTGAGGTCGCGGCCGGCACCGCGGTCCGGGCCGGCGGGCTGACCCAGCACGCGGACCGGCTGGAGGCGGCGGGGCTGATCCGGCGGGAGCGGGACGACACCGACCGCCGGATCGTCCGGCTCCGCCTCACTCCCGAGGGACTCGCCCTGACCGGACGGGTGGCCGCCGCGCGCGCGGCCCGGGAGCAGGAGCTGCTGGCCCCCCTGGGCCCGGCGGACCGGCGCCGGCTGGCATCGCTCCTCGGCACCGTGGGCACCGCGCTCGGTGCACGAGCCCCTCGTCGGCCGACGGCACAGGGGCCGGTGTCTGCGGACGTGTCAGGAGTTGAGCTCCTCCAGCGTCCTGCCCTTGGTCTCCACGGCGAACCAGGCGATCGCCGCGCCGACGGCGGCCACGACGGCGAGCTGGGCGAAGACCAGGGAGAGACTGCCGCCCGCCCCGATGATCGCCCCGACCGTGATCGGGCCGACGACGACGCCGAGCCGGTTCCACAGGCCGCCGAACGCGGCGCCCTTGGCCCGGTTGAATGTGGGGTACAGCTCGGGCGAGTAGAGGTACAGGCCCGCGTTGACCGCGTAGAGGAAGAACGTGGTGCAGGAGGCGAAGACGGCCACCTGGCCGCCCGACGTCGCACCGGCCAGGGCGAGCACGCCCAGGGAGAGCACGGTGCCGCCGAGCGCGGCGACCAGCGCCGGCCTGCGGCCGATCCGGTCGATGACCAGCGCGACGATCAGCGTGCCCAGCAGGCCGGTGACGTTGCTGAGCAGGGTGTAGACGAGCGCGGTGCTCAGGTCGAGGCCGAACTGCTTGGTGTACAGCGACGGCAGCCAGGTGGAGATGCCGTGGTTGACGTAGTAGGCGACGAACCACAGGCCCGAGAGGACGGCCGTGCGCCGCAGGTAGCGACCCTGGAAGATGTCGCGCATCCGGCCCCGGGCGGTGTCCTCCACCACGTCGGAGGCGGGCAGCGGCAGCGGCTCGGCACTGGCGCGGGCGACCTGCGCCTCGATCCGGGCGACGGCCGCCTCGGCCTCCTCGGTCCGCCCGCGGGCCAGCAGCCAGCGAGGGGACTCCTCGACGTGGCGGGGCAGCGCGGCGGCGATGAACACCGGCAGGGTGCCGATGACGAACATGGCGCGCCAGCCGAGGTTGGGGACGACCCACACGGCGACCAGGGTGGCCGCGGCCAGACCGGCCGGGAAGATCATCTCGTAGAGCAGGACGAACCGGCCCCGCTTGTCGGAGCGGGCGATCTCGTTGATGTAGGTGGCGGCCACGGGCACCACGCCACCGATACCGAGGCCCTGCACGAACCGGAAGAGGGAGAAGGTCCCGATGCCGTCGGAGAAGGCGACGGCGAGGCTCGCCAGGCCGGTGATCGCGACGCCGAGGGCGACGGTGCGCACCCGGCCGATCCGGTCCCCGAGCCAGCCGGCGGCCAGGGCGCCCAGCAGCATGCCGATGGAGGCGGAGGTCACCGCGAAGGTGGCCTGCCCGGTGGTCAGGTGCCATTCCTTCATCAGGACGGGCAGGGCGGAGGCGGCCAACAGCTGATCGAACGCCTCGAAGAAGGTGACGGCGCCGATCAGGAAGCGCACCTTGACGTGCCAGCGCGAGTGCGGCAGTCGTTCGAGTCTCGCGGCTATGGAGCCAAGGGCTGGTTTGCCGGCCACAGTCGTCATGGAGGGGTCCTTCCGCGAACAGAGAAGTTGCGGAGACAGTAGGGTCCCATATCTAAGCGGTCAATAATTAAGAGCTTAGGAAGCTTCGATTCATCAGCTCGCCAGTCATCCTCAACGCGACAGAGCCCACGCTCAAGGTATCTCCGACAACAATTTCGCCTCGGAGGCCTTGCCAGAAGAAACTTAAGCCCTTAGATTTCTAGCACTTCGGCAGCGCAGTCCGGTGCCCGTCGGCACGGGTCGGCCCTGCGGACCCGCCACGGTCGCGCACCACGCGGGCCCGAAGTCCCGCGCCCAGCGCGCCCGTCGGAGCAGCAGCACCCCGCACGCCCGCCGCGTGCACCTCGTGAGCCCGAGCACCGCGCAGGGCCCGAGCCGTCACCCCACCCGTCCCGTCCGTTCCCGCCCGGAGGTCCTGTCGTGCCGCACTTCCCCACCGACATCCTGATCGCGGGCCAGTGGCGGCGCGGCGCGGGCGAGCCCCTGGACACCGTCGACCCGGCGACCGGCCGGGTGCTGGCCACCCTCCACTCCGCCAGTGCCGAGGAGGTCGCCGAAGCGGCCGAGGCTGCGGCCGCCGCCGCCGCGGACCCCGCCTGGCGCGACCTGCTCCCGCACCTGCGTGCCCGGCTGCTGCACCGGATCGCCGACCTGACCGAGGAGGCGGCCGACGAGCTCTCGGCCCTGCAGACCGCCGACACCGGCAAGACGCTCGCCGAGACCCGGGCGCTCGCGCTGAGTGCCGCCGGCACCTTCCGGTACATGGCGGCCGTCCTGGAAACAGCCGAGGAGTCGCTCACCCCGGCCCGCGGCCCGTACCTCACCATGAGCGTGTACGAACCGATCGGCGTCGTCGGCGCGATCAACCCCTGGAACTCGCCGATCGCCAGCGACGCCCAGAAGATCGCTCCGGCGCTCGCCGCCGGGAACGCGGTCCTCCTCAAGCCCGCCGCCTGGACCCCACTCGTCTCCCTGGCCCTCGGCCGGCTGATCACCCGGGCGCTGGAGGAGTTCCGCCTGCCCACCGCGCTGCTGTCGGTCCTGCCGGGCAGCGGCCGGATCGTCGGCGACGCCGTCGTCCGCCATCCGCTGGTCGCCCGCATCGGCTTCACCGGCGGCACCGGGACCGGACGGTCGATCGCCGAGGCGGCCGCCGGGAAGCTGATCCCCGCGTCCCTGGAGCTCGGCGGCAAGTCGCCGACGATCGTGCGCGCCGACGCGGACGTCGAACAGGCCCTGGCGGGCGTGCTGTTCGGGATCTTCTCGTCCAGCGGCCAGTCCTGTATCGCCGGCTCACGGCTGTTCGTGGCCCGCGAGCTCTACGACTCCTTCGTCGGCGAACTCGTCGAGCGAGTCCGCAAGCTGCGCGTCGGCCCCGGCACCGACCCCGCCACCCAGGTCGGCCCGCTCGTGCACCACCGGCACCGCGACGCTGTCGCCGCCTATGTGGACCTGGCCCGCGCCGAGGGCGCCAGGGTGCTGTGCGGCGGGTCCGCGCCACAGGGCGAGCAGTACCGGGAGGGCGCGTACTACCTGCCGACCGTCCTCGACGGTCTGCCGAACACCTCCCGCACCTGCCAGGAGGAGATCTTCGGCCCTGTGCTGGTGGCACTGCCCTACGACGACGAGGACGACCTGGTCCGCCAGGCCAACGACTCCGTCTACGGGCTCGCCTGCGGCATCTGGACCCGCGATGCACGGTCCGCCTGGCGGCTCGCCCGGCGTATCGACGCGGGCACCGTCTGGATCAACACCTACAAGCAGTTCAGCGCCTCCACGCCGTTCAGCGGATGGAAGGACAGCGGCCTCGGGACGGAGAAGGGCCGCGACGCGATCCGCGCCTACCAGCGCCAGAAGTCCCTGTACTGGGGCACCTCCGACTCCCCGCTCCCCTGGGCCAACTGACCCGGCACGCCTGCCCGCCCGGAGACCACGCCCGCCCGTCTGGAGAGACTCATGCACCAACCACCGCCCGGCCCGATCGCCCGGCTCCGCTCGCTGCGCTACGTCGAGCTGCACACCCCGGCCTTCACCGAGGCCGCCGACTTCTACCAGGAGGTCTGGGGGCTCGAGACCGTCGAGTCCGACACCGGCGCGCGCTGGCTGCGCGGCACGGGCGACGAGCACCACGTCCTGCACCTCACCGAGCGGGACCGGGTCGGTCTCGGCCGCATCGCCTTCGCCGTCACCACGCCCGCCGAGGTCGACGCGGCCGCCCGGCGCCTTGCGGCGCGGGGAATCGTGCCAGTCTTCGGGCCCGGTCCGCTGGAGCAGGCGGGCGGCGGGTACGGCCTGCGGTTCACGGACCCCGAGCAGCGCCTCATCGAGATCAGCGCCCAGGTCGAGGCGGTCGCCCCGCGCGGCCGGGACGGCGCCGTGCCGGTCGGCGTCACGCATGCCGTGCTCAACACCACCGACATCGACGCCGCCGTCGCCTTCTACTGCGACGTCCTCGGCCTGCGCGTGTCCGACTGGTCCGAACACCAGATGGCGTTCCTGCGCTGTAACGCCGACCACCACTGCATCGCCTTCAACCAGGCCGAGTGGACCTCCCTCAACCACGTCGCCTACGAGATGCCGTCGGTCGACCACTTCATGCGGGGCCTCGGCCGGCTGCGCCACCACGGCATCGCTCCGAAGTGGGGCCCCGGGCGCCACGGCCCCGGCAACAACACCTTCTCCTACTTCACGGACCCGTCCGGGCTGGTCTGCGAGTACACCTCCGACGTCGCCCAGATCGTCGAGGACGCCTGGATCGCCCGGGTGTGGCGGCGCGTGCCGGAGCTGTCCGACCTTTGGGGGACGGCCGGGCCGCCGTCGAAGGAGATCCGCTGTCACATGGCCGGAACGCCGGACCCCGGCCCGCTCGCCCCCGTCGACGCCGCAACCCAGGAGGACGCCGCATGAGCACCGTACGCAAAGTGGGCATCGTCGGCTGGGGCGCGATCGGCCGCGTCGTCGGCACGGCCCTCGCCGAAGGACAGGTGGGCGGCGCCGAGCTGGTGTGCGTCGTCGACAACCGTCCGCTCGGCGAGGCGGCGCCCGCCGAGCAGGTCACCTTCGAGGAGGCGCTGGAGCGCTGCGACCTGATCGTGGAGGCCGCGGGCCAGGGCGTCGTACGGGAATGGGGCGAGCGGGTGCTGGCCTCGGGCACCGATCTGCTGATCGCCTCCTCCGGCGCGCTGACCGACGACGAGCTCGCGAAGCGGCTGCTCGCGGCGGGACCCGGCCGGGTCTACTTCACCGGCGGAGCGGTCGGCGGTCTCGACCTGCTCCAGGCCGCACGCTCGCTGGGCCCGCTGGACGAGGTCCGCCTCACCACCGTCAAGCTCCCCTCGACGCTCGAACAGCCGTGGATGGACGAGGAGTTGCTGCACCGGATGCGGACCGCGACCGGACCGGTCGAGGTCATGTCCGGCACGGCGCGGGATGTCCCGGTGAAGTTCCCCAAGTCGACGAACGTGGCCGCCTCGGTCGCGCTGGCCGTCGGCGACCTGGACACTGTGCGGGTCCAGGTCGTCGCCGACCCGGCGGCGCACCGCACCCGGCACGTGGTCGAGGCGTCCGGCCGGCACGGCGCGTACCGCTTCGAGGTCGCCCATCTGCCCGACCCGGGCAACCCGGCGACCAGCCAGATCGTGCCGTACGCGGTGCTGCGCAGCCTCGCCGCGCTCGCCGGGCGGACGGGACAGATCCTGTGAGCGCCCGCACCGGCGCCCACATCGCCGACGCCCGGCTCCCCGACGTGCATGTCGAGGAGGCCGGGGACCGGGGCCCGCTGCTGCTGTGCCTGCACGGCATCGGCTCCTCGTCGGCGGCGTTCGCGCCGCAGCTCGCCGAACTCTCGTCGTACGCGAGGGTCGTGGCCTGGGACGCCCCCGGATACGCCAAGTCCCCCGACCCCGAGACCCCGCTCACCCTCGACGACTTCGCGGACACGGCGGCCGGGCTCATCCGTGAGCGCGGCGCGAGCGCGCATGTGCTCGGCGTCTCCTGGGGCGGCGTGATCGCGCTGCGGCTCGCCGCCCGCCACCCGGACCTCGTCGCCTCGCTGATCGTCGCCGACTCCAGTCCCGGGTCGGGCACGGACGAGGCAAAGGCCAAGGGCATGCGGGCGCGCGCCACGGAACTGGCCGAACTCGGTCCGCGCGCCTTCGCCGAGGCACGCGGACCGCGCCTGGTGTCACCGGGCGCACCCGACGAACTGGTCCGGCGCGTCGTCGACACCATGGCCGCCTCGGTACGGCTGCCGGGCTACGCCTACGCGGCCGAATCCATGGCCGCGGCCGATCTGCGCGCCGAGCTCCCCTCGATCGCCGCACCGGCACTCGTGCTCTGCGGCGACCAGGACACCGTCACCGGCACCGAGGCGAGCCAGGCCATCGCCGGCGCCATCCACAAGACCGCCTACGTGATCGTCAAGGACGCCGGTCACCTGGCCAACCAGGAGCAACCCGGGCACTTCAACGCCTGGGTCCTCTCCCACCTCCGTATCACCGCACGCATCCCCGAGTAGGAGCTGTTCCTCATGCCTCTGACCACCACCGCGTACGACAACGGCAGCGACCTCGCCGCGTACACCGACTCCCTCATCGCCACCAAGGACTCCCGGGTGGCGGACTTCGACACCCTCTCGTTCCAGGAGAAGGCGGGCCCGCAGTTCCGGCGCGGCCAGATCCGTTACGTCGGCTCCGGCGCCACCGGCAACCACGAGGGCGACAGCCGCATCATCCCGTCCGGCGGTTTCACCTTCTCCAACATGCTGCTGCCGCCCGGTGCCGAGGGCCCGGCCCACACCCACCACGACGTCGAAGAGGCCTTCTTCGTCCTGGAGGGCGAGGTCAAGGTCGGTATCCACCGCGGCCCCGACGAGGTCGAGTACCGCACCCTCGGCTACCGCGACATGATCGTCGTCCCGGCCGGCGTGACCCGCTCGCTGAAGAACGAGGGCGACACCGACGCCCTGTTCTGCGTCGTCATCGGCACGCAGAAGCCGCAGGTGCCGTCGTACCCCGAGTACTCGCCGATGCACGGTGTCACCCGTGACTGACCCGCGGGTCGTCGTCGTCACCGGCGCCGGCCGTGGCCTGGGACTGGCCATGGCCCGCCGGGCCGGCGCCGACGGCTTCCGCGTCGTCGTCGCCGAGCTGGATCCGGAGCGCGGCGAACGTGCCGTCGCGGAGCTGTGCCCGGACGGCATCGACGCCCACTTCGTACGCTGCGACGTCGCCGACCCCGCATCGGTGGACGCGCTGGCCGGCGCCGTACGGGAACTGGGCCCGCTGTACGGGCTGGTCAACAACGCGGCGCTGGCCAACGGGGTCGGCGGCAAGGAGTTCTGGGACATCGACGCCGAGGTGTGGGACCGGCTGATGACGGTCAACGCCCGCAGCCCCTGGCTTGTGTCGAAGGCCCTGTACCCGCTCTTCGCCTCTCCGGGACGGATCGTCAACATCGCCTCGGACGCCGCCCTGTACGGCTCCCCACGCCTCGCCCACTACATCGCCTCCAAGGGGGCGGTCATCGCGCTCACCCGGGCGATGGCCCGTGAGCTCGGCGACAAGGGGATCACCGTGAACGCGGTCGCCCCAGGGCTGACCGAGTGCGAGGCGACCGAGACCGTGCCCGCCGAGCGGCACGACCTCTACCGCATGAACCGGGCCATCTCCCGGCCGCAGCAGCCCGACGACCTCACCGGGATCGTCTCCTACCTGCTCGGCGAGGAGTCCCGCTATCTGACCGGCCAGGTGATCGCCGTCAACGGCGGCTTCACCATGAACTGATCTGCAGGAGTACCTAGTTATGGATCTGGGCCTCGCCGACCGCACCATCGTGGTCACCGGCGGCAGCTCGGGCGTCGGCCTGGCCACGGTCCGCGCCCTGCTCGACGAGGGCGCCCGCGTCGCCACGTGCGGCCGCGACGCCGACCGGCTCGCCAAGGTGACCGCCCGGCTCGGTGCCGGACGCGACCGGCTGCTGACCGGCGTGTGCGACGTACGGGAAGCGGGCGCGGTGGACGGCTTCGTACGCCGCACCGCCGAGGAGTTCGGCGGTGTCGACGGACTCGTCAACAACGCGGGACAGTCCCGGATGAAGGGGCTGGACGACTCGACCGCCGAGGACTGGCGCGACGAGCTGGAGCTCAAGTTCGCCGGGGTGCTCAACCCGCTGCACGCCGCCCGCCCGTATCTCGCGGCGTCCGACGCGGCGAGCATCGTCAACGTCAATGCGGTCCTCGCCAAGCAGCCCGAGACCCGCCTGATCACCACCAGCGCCGCCCGCGCCGGAATCCTCAACCTCTCCAAGTCCCTGTCCGTCGAACTGGCCGGCGACGGCATCCGGGTCAACTCCGTTTGCCTGGGTCTCATCGACACCGGCCAGTGGACCCGCCGTCACGCCGCCGCGGCCACGGGCACGAGCTACGAGGACTGGCAGGCGGAGCTCGCGGCCGACCGGGGTGTCGCGCTGGGGCGCCTCGGCCGCGCCGAGGAGGTCGCGTACGCCATCGTCACCCTGCTCTCGCCCCGCGCCTCGTACATCACCGGCACCAGCATCGACGTCTGCGGCGGAGTCGGCCGCTCCATCCTCTGAGGAGACACCATGCGTTACGACAACGGAGGCGATCTCCTCGTCGCCGTCCTGCGAGAGCTCGGCATCGACACCGTCTTCGGCATCGTGAGTGTGCACAACCTGCCGCTCGTCGAGGCCGTCGACCGTGAACTGCGTTTCGTCCCCGTGCGGCACGAGGCGTCCGCCGTGAATGCCGCCGACGCGTACGGGCGGGCCCGCGGGGGCCTCGGCTGCGCGCTGACCTCGACCGGCACGGGTGCGGGCAACGCGGCCGGATCCCTGATCGAGTCGCTGAGCGCGGGCAGTTCCGTACTGCACATCACCGGACAGATCGAGAGCGAATTCCTGGGCAGCGGACGGGGGTTCATCCACGAGACGAAGGACCAGCTCGGCATGCTCACCACCGTCTCGGCGTATGCGGCGAGTGTGCCGGACGCCGAACGGGCGGGCCGGATCCTGCGCGAGGCGGCGCACGCAGCGCTCGCCGCGCCGGGTGGCCCGGCGAGCGTGGAATGGCCGATCGACCTCCAGTACGCGGAGCAGACCGACACGCCCGCGGAGCTTCCCGCGCAGGTCCGCCCTGCCCCGACCGACGGTGAACTGGCCGCCGCCAGGGCTCTCCTGTCCTCAGCCCGCCGCCCGCTGATCTGGGCGGGCGGCGGCGCCGCCACCGCACGCGGCGAACTCGCCCGGCTGCTGGAGGCGACCGGAGCAGGACTGCTCACCTCCAACTCCGGGCGCGGCGCGGTGCCCGAGGACCACGAGCAGGTCATCGGCAACTTCGCCACCACGCCTGCCGTGCGCGCCCTGCTCGCCGACGCGGACGTGCTGCTCACGATCGGCACCCACTTCCGCTCCAACGAGACCGCCGACTACACGCTCGCGATCCCCGCGGCGCACATCCAGATCGACGTCGACGCGGCCGCGCTCGGCCGGGTGTACCCGCTCGCGCACGCCCTGCACGGCGACGCGGCGGCCGCCCTGGCCGGCCTGCTGCCGCACGCCCGGCCCGCCGAGGCCGGCTGGAGCGAACGCGTCGCCGCCGTGCGCACCGAGGTGCGGTCCACGCTGCACGACAGCATCGGCCCGCAGGCCGCGATCTGCGACGCGATACGCGCCGCCCTGCCGCGTGAGGCGGTCGTCGCCCGCGACGTCACCATCCCCTCCAGCAGTTGGGGCAACCGCCTGCTGGAGATGTACGACCCGCGGGACAACGTGTTCCCGCGCGGCGGCGGCATCGGGCAGGGTCTCGGCATGGGCATCGGCGCGGCGCTCGCCCGGCCCGGTGCGCCGACCGTCGTGATCGCCGGTGACGGCGGGCTCGCCGTCCACCTCGGTGAACTGCTCACCCTCGCCCAGGAGCGGCCCCGGCTCACGCTGATCGTCTTCAACGACGGCGGGTACGGCGTGCTGCGCAACATGCAGGACCGCTACAGCGAGCGGCGTTCCGGCGTCGACCTCGCCACGCCCGACTTCGAGCTGCTGGCACGCGCTTGCGGGCTGCCGTACCTGCGGATCGCCGCCGAGGAGCACGCGGCGCCGGTCATCGGAGAGGCCGTGGCCTCGGACGGGCCGACGCTCGTCGAGGTCGATCTGACGGCTCTGGGCCCTATGAAGAACCCGTTCACCCCGCCCGTGAGGATCCCGGGCCAGTAGCCCGGCCCCTGTAACTGCCCTATTGCCGGTAAGGAGGCACCAGGCCATGAGTGAGAACCCGCTGCAGCTGATCGTCCGCCGTATGACGTGGGAGGCCGAGGGCGTCCTGTCCGTCGAGCTCGCCCACTCCGAGGGCAAGCCCCTGCCCGCCTGGACACCCGGCGCGCATCTCGATGTCCACGTCGGCGGCCAGGTCCGCCAGTACAGCCTGTGCGGCGACCCGCACGACACGGACACGTACCGCATCGGAGTGCTCAACGAGCCCTCCTCGCGAGGTGGTTCGCGTTACGTGCACACCCAGCTGCGCCCCGGTCAGTCCGTCACGGTCTCCGAGCCGCGCAACCACTTCGCGCTGGAGGACGCCGACGCGTACGTGTTCGTCGCCGGCG
>NZ_JBQQCE010000359.1:0-10273 GCF_052245645.1 Streptomyces sp. KR55
CCGTGGGTGAGCCGGCACCTCGTCGTCGTTGTCGGGTTCAGTCCCCGCCGCCTCCGCCTCCGCCTCCGCCACCCCCGCCGCACCCGTACCCGCCGCCTCCGTAGTGGTACCCGCCGGTTTCGCCGTCGCCCTGGCCCGGTGCTTCCTCCGCGCCGAAGGTGCGGCGGAGGTCGTTGCCCCGGCCGAACGGGAAGCGCCCCTCGTCAGCGAGCACGCTCCGGCCGACGAGCCCCGAGGCGTGGGCGAAACGCGGCAGGAGGGCGGTCAGGGCCCGGTCGCCGAACAGCGCGACCGCGAGCAGCAGGTCCTCCTCCACCAGCCCGTCCGGGTGCGCGGGGAGCGGGTGCCGCTCGCGGAGGGCCGCCAGATGGCGGCGGGCGGTGCGGGTCGGGCCGGGCAGCGTCGAGCGCAGGAGCCCGGCCGCGGCGAGTTCGCCGCGCATCCGCGCCAGGGCGCGACGTACCACCGACCGGCCGAGCAACTCTCGTATGCCGGCGGGCCGGTAGAGGCCGACGCGTACGGCCTTCTCCAGCGGGTGCAGTGGGGCCGGGGCGTCCGCGCCCGGCGGCGTCGCCTTGCGCAGGGTCCCCGGCCGGCCGGCTTCGACGATGCCCCGCAGATGCAGCGCCAGCACGGCGACCGTGACGGCGGCGCGCGGGCCGCCTCGCAGCAGCGCGATGTCGTGCGGCGCCAGCCGGTCCGTCGTTCCGTCACCCATGGCACACCCCCGACCCACGGGGCCCGCCACCCCCGTGCCGGCGGGTCCCGTGTGAGGGGTATCTGCCCGCGTCGGCGCGGGGGCGAAGCATCCCGGGGCGGGTTCAGAGGTTGATTTGAGGGTGCCGTAGCCGGCGTACGTCCCCTGATGTACACGCGTCATTCGGTGCCGGGCTGCTCGTGATGCTCCGACAGTCCGGGCCAGTCGTCCGGGCCGCCGCCCTGCCATTCGATGAGGTCGCTCTCCTCGACCTCGATCGTGTCCAGATCGGCCAGACGCAGGATCTCGACGACGTCGTCCAGGTGGGTGGCGATGCCGAGGGTCTCGTCGCCCGAGGTGACCCGGCGGGAGCCGTCGAGGGCCGGGGGGTGCACGACGACGTGCGGGGGCTGTGTGGGGTGTGCCATGCCTCCAGGTTGCTGCGGGCGGGGCGGATCCGCACGTCAGCCGGAGGGCGGCAGGGGGCGTGACGTTGTGGCCGTCCGGCGGCGCGAGGCTGGGCGCGACAGGACATTCGCGCCACCGGACGGAGTCGGTGTGGCTGGGACCGCGGCGGTGCGACGGAACCGGGGCGCCTTCCCTCAGGTCGAGAAGGGGGCCTCGGGACCTTCACCACCGCACTGGCTCGCACGCCGCCGCGGTCCTCGCCGTGCCCGCCCCGTCCGAACGACCACCCCTCATTCGGGTCGCTCGGCCTCGGCGGGCTGTGCGCCCGGTATCCGACCTCCCGTCAGATACCGGACGCGGCCCAGGGGGTGTGGGTTCCGGGCGGTGCCGTCGCCTGGGCGCGACAGGACAGGTGTCGGCGGCGGCGCCGCCCGGAGGTCTCAGAACTGAGCGCCGGAGAGGCGCTCTACCGCGCGCAGCAGCGCGGAGTGGTCCAGGCCGCCGTCGCCCTGGGTGCGCAGGGAGGCCACCAGCTGGGCGACCACGGCACCGACCGGCAGGGCCGCGCCGACGGTGCGGGCCGCGTCCGTGACGATCCCCATGTCCTTGTGGTGCAGGTCGATACGGAAGCCCGGCTTGAAGTCCCGGTTGAGGAAGTTGTCCTTCTTGCGGGTCAGTACGGTCGACCCGGCCAGCCCGCCGTTGAGGACGTCCAGCGCGGCCTTCAGGTCCACGCCGGACTTCTCCAGGAAGACCACGGCCTCGGCGCACGCCTGGATGTTCACGGCGACGATCAGCTGGTTGGCGGCCTTCACGGTCTGGCCGGAGCCGTGCGGACCGCACAGCACGATGGTCCTGCCGAGCGCCTCGAAGATCGGCTTCGCCTGGTCGAAGTCGGCCTGCTCGCCGCCGACCATGATGGACAGCACGGCCTCGATGGCGCCGGCCTCACCGCCGGACACGGGGGCGTCCAGGACGCGGATGCCCTTGTCCTTCGCCGCGGCGGCCAGGTCGACCGACGTCTGGGGCGTGATCGAGGACATGTCGATCAGCAGGGCGCCGGACCGTGCGTTCTCGAGGATGCCGTCCGGGCCGTAGGCGATGGCCTCGACCTGCGGGGACGCGGGCACCATCGTGATGATCACGTCGACGTCCCGGACCGCCTCGGCGATGGAGGCGGCGGCGGTACCGCCGGCGGCGGCCAGCCGGTCCAGCTTCTCCTGCTCCAGGGTGTAGCCGGTGACGTCGTAGCCCGCCTTGATCAGGTTCTCGGACATGGGGGAGCCCATGATGCCGAGGCCGATCCAGGAGATCTTGGGAAGTGTGTTGCTCATAAGGGTGCCTCTCAGTACGGGGGCTCAGCGGGAAAGCCAGTCGAAGGCCTCGGCGCTCGGGCGGTCGCCCGGCTTGTACTCGAGGCCGACCCAGCCGTCGTAACCCGCCTTCGTCAGCTGGTCGAGGAGGTCCTCGAGGGGCAGCGAGCCCGTGCCGGGCGCTCCGCGTCCCGGGTTGTCCGCGATCTGCACGTGGCCGGTCTTCGCCGCGTACTCCTCGATCACCGTCGGCAGGTCCTCGCCGTTCATGGACAGGTGGTAGAGGTCCATGAGGAAGCGGGCGTTGCCCAGACCCGTCGCGTCGTTGACCTTGTCGACGATCCCGACGGCGGCCGGCGCCGACACCAGCGGATACCACGGCGACTCGGGCTTGTTCAGGGCCTCGATCAGCAGGATCGCGCCGATCCGGTCGGCGGCGCGGGCCGCGAGGACCAGGTTCTCCAGCGCGAGGGCGTCCTGCTCGGCGGGGTCGACGCCCTCGGCCCGGTTGCCGTAGAGCGCGTTGAGCGCCCTGCAGCCCAGGGAGGCGGCGAAGCCGGCGGCCACGTCGATGTTCGCGCGGAACCTCGCCGACTCCTCGCCGGGCAGGGACAGGGCGCCGCGGTCCGGGCCCGGGAGCTGTCCGGCGTAGAAGTTCAGGCCGGTGAGCTGGACGCCCGCGTCCTCGATCGCCTTCTTCAGGGCGTCGAGCTCGGACTGCTCGGGGGTGGGGGAGTCGATCCAGGGCCACCACAGCTCGACCGCGGTGAAGCCGGCCGCGGCGGCCGCCGCCGGGCGCTCCAGGAGCGGGAGTTCCGTGAAGAGGATCGACAGGTTGACGGTGAAGCGCTGCTCTGTGAATCCCATGGGGTCGGCGCTCCCTTTCCTGCTATTTCGTATTGCGGAAGTTCATTTCTGCTTAATGGAAGCCTGCCCGGGATCGCTGAGGGCTGTCAAGAGCGACCGGCAAAAAAAGCGCCCCCGCGCGGAGGGCGCGGGGGCGCTGCGGAGGCGGTGGCTCAGAGTGCGTCGACGGCGCTCACCTTCCACCCCTCGGACGTGCGGGTCATCGTCATCCGCACCCGGTTCAGGTCCACACGGGAACCGGTCACCTGGGTGCTCCTCGTCACCTGGTTGACGAAGAGCAGGACCACCGCCTCGTCCGCCGAGGCCGACACCACGGAGGCCGCCGCGGCGCCGCCGGCCGGCTCCGCGACCGTTGCCTTCACCACCCCGTCGTACTTCTTCGCCGTCGGCCCGACCACCGTCCGCGTCGTCTTCCCGTACTCGTCGCGGAACTTTCCGGTGAGGTGGGCGCGCGCCGCGGCGAAGTCACGGTCCAGATGCCGGTGGTCGTACGAGAGCACGACGGGCGCCGCCTTGCGCGCGGCCGAGAGCGCCTGCGCGCGTGCCTGCTCGGCCTGCACGCCCTCCCGGTAGTGCACCCCGAGTACGGCGACGGCGACCAGCCCCGCCACCAGCAGCACGCACAGGATCGCGGTGAGCAGCCCCCTCCGGGAGCCGCGCACGGCCGCCGTCTCCTCCAGGGCGTCCGCGTCGAAGTCCTCCGGCGACGGCTCCGGCGGATCGTCCCAGCCGTCCGGGGGCTCGATGACCACGGTGCGTCCGGCGAGCGGCCTCAGCTCTGCGACGGCGGTCGCCGGGCCCCGCTCCGCACGTTCCGCGCGCTTGGCCGCCGCGCGGGCCGCGGCCGTCATCGTGTGCCGGGTCGGGGAACCGGAGCCGCGACCTCGGGTGGTGGTTTTCGCCACGGTCTTACTCCTCACTGGGTGATACGGCAGGGGTCAGCCCACGAACTCGACGTCGGAGGTCAGCCAGCGGCCGCCCTCGTGGACGAGGTCGAGCTGCAGCCGGTAGGTGCGCGCCTCCCCCTTGGGCACCGCCGTGTTGGTCACCTTGCTGTCGGCGACCACGAGCACCCGGGCCGAGCGCTCGTCGGAGCGGACGATGCCCGCGTCGAGGACCTGGCCCTCGGACACGGACTTGTTCTGCGCGACGAGCTCGGTCAGCTCCTCGGTCTGCGCGGCGAACTCCTTCCTGAAGTCGCCGGTGGCCCCCTTGAGCACATTGGCGCTGTCCCGGTCGTAGCGCCGGTAGTCGAGCGAGGTGAAGTTCAGCGCCGACTGCCGGGCCGCCGCCAGGACGTCCTGCCGACGCTGCTCCGCCACGCGCTGGTCGTGGAGCCGGCTGCTCAGCCAGAGCGCCGACGCCGTGCAGAGGACGGTCGCCACGACGAGCCCCACGGACAGGGCCCTTGAGCTTCCGGCCCGGGTGAGAAGGCTCCGGGTCGCATGGATCACGAGCCCGCTCATGCCATCGGTCCGACGAGCAGCCATTGCCACGACTCCTTTCCGAAGACGGTCTGCTGGCCGCCCGTCGAGCCGATCTCGACGGGCGTTCCGTCCGGGCCGGTGAGAGTGCCGGTCTCCGGGTCGTACGGCGTGACGTACGCCGCCTGGTCGGTGGCCCCGCCGCGGGACGACGCCCCGGGCGCGTTCTGCGCGCCGCGCACCGAGGTGGTGCTGCCGCGCGGGGCCGTGCAGCGCGCGTCGGTGTTCGCCTCGCGCGTGCTGGTGTCCGCCGGGTCCCGCCGGGCCGTGCCGTACCCCTGGGTGCAGGGCGGCGGGTCGTCGGCGTTCACCACCAGGCCGAAGTGAGTGGTGCCGTCGCCGGGGATCACGGTGTAGCTGCCCGCGACCACCACCGGGAAGGTGACCAGGGCCTGCTCCACGCCGGGCAGCCGGGCGAGCGTGACCTGCCCGCCGCTGATCAGGTTGGCCAGCAGCACCGACAGCCGCGGCTCGATCGACTTCAGCAGCGAGTTGAGCTCGACCGCCGCCGGTTCCGCATTGCCGATGAGCTTGCGCAGGTCCCCGTCGCTCGACTTCAACTCCTCGGTGAGCAACGCCAGATCGCGCGAGAACGCCCTGATGGACGAGCCCTGGTCGGCCTGCGTCTTCAGCACCTTCCGGGAGTCCTCGATCAGCGAGATCGTCTCGGGAAGCGACTCGGACGCGGACTCCACGAGCGCGTTGCCCGAGTCGACCAGCCTGCTCAGGTGCGGGCCGGTGCCGGAGAAGGCCTTGCCCAGCTCGTCGACGGTGACCCGCAGATCGTCCTTGCCGACCGAGTTGACCAGCCGGTCGAGGCTGAGCACGAGGTCCGTCGTGGGCAGCGGCACGCGCGTGCGGCCGCGGGGGATCGTGCTGCCCTGAAGCAGATACGGCCCGCCGGAGGTACGCGGCTGGAGGTCGACGTACTGCTCGCCCACCGCCGAGCGGTTCGCGACCACCGCCAGGGTGTCCGCCGGGATGCGCGGCGCGCCGTCCTCGATGTCGAGCGAGACCGAGACCCCGCCGGCACCGGTCAGCCGCAGCGCGCCGACCCGGCCCACCGGGACCCCGCGGTAGGTGACCTCGGCGCCGGTGAAGATGCCCCCGGAGTCGGCGAATTCGGCCTGCACGGAGTAGCCCCGGCCGAGGACGCTGTCCACCAGGCCCGTGTACTCGGCGCCGACATAGGACACGCCGACGGCGGTGACCGTGGCGAAGGCGAGCAGTTGGGCCTTGACCGTACGTGTGATCACGGCTGTATCCCCTTCAGCATCAGCTCCGCGAGCGCGAGGTCGATCCCCGGCGGCAGACCCCGGTGGGTGCTGTGTCCGGCAGTGCACACCGGCGGGCACAGCAGGTCACCGCCGGACGGTGCGGAGGGGGTGGCGGGGGCGTCGGGCAGACCGGGCGTGGGCGTGGGCACGCTCGGCAGGTCGGGGAGCTCGGGGACGTCGGGAAGATCCGGAGGATCCGGAAGGTCCGGTGCGCTCGGGGTGTCGCCCTTGTCATCCGGCTCCTCCGCCAGGTTGCCGTAGAGGCCCGCCAGATCGAGGTCCGCGGTGATGCCGAGGTTGACGTAGTCGCCCTTGATGGCGTCGACCGCGTTGCGCGGGAAGGGGTACGTGGTGAGCAGCTCGAGGGAGTTGGGCAGGTCGTCGCCCGCCTTGTTCAGCTGTTGCAGGATCGGCCGCAGCTGCTTCAGGTTGGCGACCGTGTCGTCCCGGGATGCGTTGACCACCTTCGTGCCGGTCTTGCCCAGCTTCGACAGAGCGGTGAGCATTTTCGTCAGATCGCGCCGCTGATCCGCGAGCACCTTGAGCGCGGGCGGCATCGTGTCCACGGCCTTGGCGATCGTCTTCTTCTCCTTCCCGAGCCGCTTGGCGAGCCGGTCGACGGCCTTGAGCGCGCGGACGATGTCCTTGCGTTGGTCGTCCAGGCCGCCGAGGAACGTGTCCAGCTCCTTGAGCAGGGACCTGACCCGGTTCTCGCGGCCCTCCAGGGCCTTGTTCAGCTCCACGGTGATCGTCTTGAGCTGGGCCACCCCGCCGCCGTTGAGCAGCGCGGACAGGGCGGACAGCACCTCCTCGATCTCCGGGTTGCGGCCGCTGCGGCTGAGCGGGATGCGGTCGCCGTCGCGGAGCCGGCCCACGGGGGCGGTGCCGGGCGGGGCCGACAGCGCCACGTACTTCTCGCCGAGCATGCTGGTCTGCCTCAGCTCGGCGACCGCGTTGCCGGGCAGCTGCACCGAGTCGGCGACCCGCAGCCGTACGCGCGCATGCCAGCCCTCCAGCTCCACCTTCTCGACGGCGCCGACGGTCACGTTGTCGACCTTGACGGCCGACTGCGGCACCAGGTCGAGGACGTCGCGGAACTCGACGGTGACGCGGTAGGCGCGGCCGTCCGAGGCCGCGCCGCCGGGCAGCTCGACGTCGTACCAGCCGTTGAACTCACAGCCCGACAGCAGCAGCGAACCGACCGCCGCCCAGGCGACCGCACCGCCCTTGCGCAGCCCGCTCATGCCTCGCCCTCCAGGATTCCGCCGAGGGTCCGGTCGACCGTGCCCGACACCGCGGGCTCGCTCGGCACCTCGGGCAGCGAGTCGAACAGCTTCTGCAGCTCCGCGCAGTCGGGGTTCTCGCCGCCCTCGTCGCCGGTCGTCCGCAGTACGGAGCACAGCAGGGCGGCCGGATCCTGCGGGTGCTGCGGGTTGTTGCGGGTGTCGAGGGTGCCGGAGGAGGCGTTGTAGGCGTTCTGCAGGTTCGACAGACCCGTGGGGGCGACCTCCAACAGCTCCTCCAGCGCAGCGCGTTGGGTGACGAGCACCTTGGTCACCTTGCTGAGGCCCTTCACGTTCGAGGTCAGCGATTTCTTGTTCTTCTTCACGAACGCCGACACGTCGCCGAGCGCCGTACCGAGGTTGCGCAGCGCCGCCGCGAGATCCTTGCGTTCCCCGGCGAGCTGTTCCGCCACCTTGGCGAGGCTGGTGTTGAACGACCGCACGCTTTTGTCGTCGGCCGCCAGCGCCGCCGTGAACACCTGCAGGTTCTGCACGGTGCCGAACAGGTCCCCGCGCCCGTCGGACAGCGTGGTGACCGCCTCCGAGAGGTCCTTCACCGTCTGGTGGATGTTCCCGCCCTGGCCCTGAAGGTTGTCCGCGCTCACCCCGAGCAGCCGCGACAGGGAGCCGTCCTTGTTGGCGCCGTCGGGGCCGAGCGCCTCGGCCGTGGTGTGCAGGCTGTCGAAGATCCGGTCCAGCTCGACCGGCACGGCCGTACGCGACTCGGGGATGACGGCGCCGTCCCGCAGCACCGGACCGCTCCGGTACACGGGCAGCAGTTGCACGTAACGGTCGCTGACCACCGAGGAGTTGATGATCGCGGCCTGCGCGTCGGCCGGCACCTTGCGCCCCTCGTCGTACTCCAGCTCCACCCGCACCCGGCCGCCCTCCGGCGTGATCTTCCGGACCTCGCCGATCCGGACCCCGAGAACGCGGACGTCCGAGCCGGGGTAGATGCCGACGGTGCGCGGGAAGTAGGCGGTGACCTGCACCTTCTCGGGGCGGGGCCACAGGACGAAGGCGAGCCCGGCGACGAGGGCCAGGGCGAGCAGCAGCGCCAGACGTTTCCTCATCGCGAGCCTCCCGTGCGCGGCACCACCGGGGCGGCGACCAGGTTCTGGACGTAGGAGTCGAACCAGCGGCCGTTGCCGAGGGTGTTGGTGAAGACCCGCACGTAGGGGGCGAGCAGCTGGACGCTGCGGTCCAGGCTCGACTGGTTGCGTTCGAGCATCTCGACCACGCGGTTCAGGCCCTTCAGCGCGGGTCCGATCT
Organism: Streptomyces sp. KR55; assembly: GCF_052245645.1. Classification (NCBI taxonomy): domain Bacteria; kingdom Bacillati; phylum Actinomycetota; class Actinomycetes; order Kitasatosporales; family Streptomycetaceae; genus Streptomyces; species Streptomyces sp. KR55. The sequence goes on from NZ_JBQQCE010000359.1 coordinate 8,602, forward strand.
CCTTGTCGTTGTCCTCCACCAGGCCGGAGAGTTCGACGCCGAGCGCGGCGGAGGACTTCAGCAGCTTGCTGATGGCCTTGCGCCGCTTGCTGATCTCCTTGAACAGCTTGTCGCCGTCGTCGACCAGGGCGGTGAAGTCCTCGGAGCGTTCGGCCAGTACGCCGGTGACCCCGTTGGCGTGGTCGAGGAGCTCGCGCAGCGCCTTGTCGCGCGAGGCGACCGTCCGGGAGATCTTCGACAGGCCCTTGATGGACGCCCGCACCTCGGCGGGCGAGTCCTGGAAGGTGGTGGAGATGGTGTCCAGGGCCGTCGCCAGCCGGTCGGTGTCGACCTCCTCGGTCGTGGTGGTCAGATCGCTGAACGCCTGCACCACGTCGTACGCCGGGACGGTCCGCGTCAGCGGGATCTCACTGCCGGGCTCCAGCTGACCCGGCCCCTTGGGGTGCAGCGCGAGGTACTTGGCGCCGAGGATGGTCTGCACCCGGATCGAGGCCCCGGTCGCGGTGCCGAACTCCGGGTCGCCCTTGACCTTGAAGGTGACCTTGACATGGTCGCCGTCCAGGTCGACCTCCTCGACCTTGCCGACCTTGACCCCGGCGATCCGCACCTCGTCGCCGGGCTTGAGACCGCCCGCCTCCGCGAAGGCCGCGCTGTACCGCTCGCCGTCACCGATCACCGGAAGGCTGTCCGCGTTGAACGCCGCCACGGTCAGCAGCGCCAGGGTGATCAGACCGACGGCGCCGATCGTCACGGGATTCCGCTCCCGGAAGGGGATGAGGCGCGGTCGGCGTCCGATCCGCGGAAGCCGGATGCGCGGCAGCCGCGGCGGGTCGATGCGCACCTTGACCAGCGGCTCCGGGCGGGGCCTGCGTTTCCTGCGCAGCGGGACGGTCATCCGGCGCACCTCGCCCTCGCCACATGCAGCTCCGGAGTGAGCACCTCACCTGTCTTCGGCAGCACGATCCGGCCGTCGAAGTCGCAGAGGTAGAAGTTGAACCACGAGCCGTAGGACGCCGTCCCCGTCAGCTCGTTGAGCTTGTTCGGCAGCCGCTTCAGCACGCCCTCCACGGTCTTCTCGTTCCTGTTCAGCGTTCCGGTGAGCTCGGTCAGCTCGGCGATGTCGTCCTTGAGCGGCGGGCGGGCGTCCGCGAGGAGTCCCGACGTCGCCTCCGTCAGGTCGCCGATGCTCACCAGTGACTTCCCGATGGGCTTGCGGTCGGCGGACAGCCCCGAGATCACCCGGCGCAGCTGCTTGAGCAGCCCGGAGAAGCGGGCGCCGCGCTTGTCGAGCGTTTCCAGCACGGTGTTGAGGTTGTCGATCACGGAGCCGATCAGCTGGTCGCGGCCGGCGAGGGTGGTGGTGAGCGACGCCGTGTGCGCGAGCAGGCTGTTGACCGTGCCGCCCTCGCCCTGGAGGGTCTTGATGATCTCGGTGGCGAGCTGGTTGACGTCCTGGGGGCTGAGCGCGGCGAACAGCGGCTTGAAGCCGTTCAGCAGCGCGTTCAGGTCCAGCGCGGGCTGCGTCCGCGACAGCGGGATCGTCGCGCCGGGCCGCAGCCGGGTGCCGTCGCCCGCACCCTCGGTCAGGGCGACGTACCGCTGCCCGACGAGGTTCCGGTAGCGGATGACCGCGCCGGTGCCGGTCAGCAGCGGGCGCTTCTCGGTCACCGTG